>DATJEJ010000013.1:0-32224 GCA_035496795.1 Candidatus Omnitrophota bacterium | reverse complement strand
CGGATGATCGCGATGGGCTCGGCCACCAAGAACGCGAACGAAATGATCCAGAATCTCACGCTGCACATGAACCGGACCCGGCAGGCCACGATCACCCGCGAGATCGTCGAGATCGTCGGCGGGGCCGAGGCGCTGAAGTAGGAAGGACGAAGGAAGGACGATGGCGAACGCGAACGGCAAGAACGGAAACGCAGGCGGCGACAACATCGGGCAGATCATCCAGGTCATCGGCCCCACGGTGGACGTGCGGTTCGAGCCCGAGCGGCTGCCGAAGATCCTGAACGCGCTCACGATCCAGGACCCCGACCGGGGGATCGACCTCACCGTCGAGGTCGCCCTCCACATCGGCGACGAGGTCGTCCGCTGCGTGGCGATGTCCTCCACGGACGGCGTCACGCGCGGGATGGCCGTGCGCGACACGGGCGGCCCGATCACTGTTCCCGTCGGACGCCAGACCCTGGGTCGCGTCTTCAACCTGCTCGGCGCCACCATCGACCAGGGCGGCCCCGTGAAGGAGCCGGAGAAGCGGCTTCCGATCCATCGCTCCCCGCCCTCGTTCGAGGAGCAGGAGACCGTGACCCGGATCTTCGAGACCGGGATCAAGGTCGTGGACCTGCTCGCGCCCTACGCCAAGGGCGGGAAGATCGGCCTGTTCGGCGGCGCCGGTCTGGGCAAGACCGTCATTCTCCAAGAATTGATCCGGAACATCGCCACCGAGCACGGCGGCTTCTCGGTCTTCTCGGGGGTGGGGGAGCGGACCCGCGAGGGGAACGATCTCTGGCTGGAGATGAAGGAGTCGGGCGTCATCGACAAGACCGTGATGGTGTTCGGCCAGATGAACGAGCCTCCCGGCGCGCGGCTCCGCGTCGCGCTCACGGGCGTCACCATGGCCGAGTATTTCCGCGACCAGGAGAACCAGGACGTCCTCTTCTTCGTGGACAACATCTTCCGCTTCACGCAGGCGGGCTCGGAGGTGTCGGCGCTCCTCGGCCGCATGCCGAGCGCGGTGGGCTACCAGCCGACCCTCTCGACCGAGATGGGCGCGCTTCAGGAGCGCATCACCTCCACGAAGCGCGGCTCGATCACGTCGGTGCAGGCGATCTACGTGCCCGCCGACGACCTGACCGATCCGGCGCCGGCCACCACGTTCACGCACCTCGACGCGACCACGGTGCTCTCGCGGCGCATCTCGGAGCTCGGGATCTATCCCGCCGTGGACCCGCTCGACTCGACGTCGCGAATCCTCGACCCGAACATCGTGGGCGAGGAGCACTACAACCTGGCGCGCGCGGTGCAGAAGATCCTCCAGCGCTACAAGGAGCTCCAGGACATCATCGCCATTCTCGGCATCGACGAGCTCTCGGACGACGACAAGCTGATCGTGGCGCGCGCGCGCAAGATCCAGCGCTTCCTCTCGCAGCCGTTCTTCGTGGCCGAGCCGTTCACCGGGACGCCCGGCAAGTACGTGAAGCTGGAGGACACGATCCGCTCCTTCCAGCGCATCGTCGCGGGCGACTGCGATCACATTCCGGAGCAGGCCTTCTACATGATGGGCACGATCGACGACGTGTTCGCCAAGGCCGAGCAGATGGGAGTGACCGCGGGGGCCTAGCCCCCGCGCCGCCATGGCCGAGTTCACGTTCCGGCTGGTTACGCCGCAGCGCATCGTCTTCGAGGGCCCGGTCGTCTCGATCCAGGCGCCGGGCTCCGAGGGCTACCTGGGCGTGCTCGCCCATCACGCGCCGCTGATCACCATGCTGAAGGATGGCCGTCTGGAGATGCGCGACCCCTCCGGGCGCGTCACCGCCTGGCACGTGACCGGCGGCTTCCTCGAGGTCTCGAACAACCGCGCGTCGGCGCTCGCCGACTCCGCGGATCCGATCACTTGAGCTGGGCCGGAGCGATCAAGTGGATCATGCTGGTCTCCGGCGCGCTCACCTGCACCATGGTCTCGACGGCGTTCACGCCGGCGGAGACGCTCCGGTCCATCTTCGGCGCGTGGCCCGAGAGTCCCGAGACCGATCTGGTCGCGCGCAACTGGGGCATCCTCATCGGCCTCATGGGCGCCCTGCTGATCTACGGCGCCTTCCATCCCGCGGTCCAGAAGACGGCGCTGGTCGTGGCGGGTGCGAGCAAGGCGGTCTTCGCCGCGCTCGTGCTCGCGCAGGGGGGTCGCTTCCTGTCGTACCAGGCCGGCATCGCCGTGGCGGTCGACACCGTCTGGGTTCTCATCTTCGCGGCCTACCTCTGGAGCTCGCGAGCCCGCCGGGTCCCGGCCACCCATTGATTTTCGAGGCGCGGTAGGCGCAGGCTGTCTCGCAGTTCCCCAGCCGGACCGGGTGGTTCTATGAAGGTCGCGTCTTGGTCACCTCCGCGCTATCGCCCGCTTGCTGCAGCAAGCGCACTCCTGATTCTGGCCTTCATGGGTGGAGTGGGCTGCGCTCACTGGCAGCCGATCCAGCGCGAACGCATCGCGAGCACCCTGCGCGACAGCAAGCCCGACTACGCCAGGGTCGGTGCCGGCGGATCGGTGCTGATGGTCCAGCATCCCCAGGTGCGGGCGGACACCCTTCGCGGGACGACGCGCGCGGATCGCGGCAGGCCCGTCGCGATTCCCCTGGCGTCGGTCGATTCGCTGTCGCTCTATCGAAACGGAAGGACCGACGCGCGCCTCTTTGCGATCGGGATGCTCACGATCTCCGTTCTTTTCGTTGCGGCGGCGATCAACGTGAACCGTTCCATTCACTAGCCGCCCACGATTCGGTCGCGCGCGGCCTGCTAGAATCCCTCGATGCGCGTTCTAGGGATCGAAACCTCTTGTGATGACACCGGCGCCGGAATCGTCGAGGACGGCCGCCTGCTGGCCCACGTGGTCCGCGCCCAGGACGTGCACGCCGAGTACGGCGGCGTCGTCCCCGAGCTGGCCTCGCGCGCGCACATCACGCTCCTTCCCAAGATCCTGGATGAGCTTCTCGCGAAGACGGGTCTGACCCTGGCCGACGTCGACGGCGTCGCGGCCACCGCGGGGCCCGGACTCGTCGGCTCACTGCTGGTCGGTCTCGAGTTCGCGAAGGGCCTCTCCATGGCGCGCGGGATCCCGCTCGCCGCCGTGAACCACGTCGAGGCGCACCTGCTCTCGCCGGCGCTGGAGAACGACCTTCCGTTCCCCTACATCGGCATGGTCGCGTCCGGCGGGCACACCGAGATCTATCACGTCCCCGAGCGCGGCCGCGCCGTGCGCCTCGGCTCGACGCGCGACGACGCCGCGGGCGAGGCGTTCGACAAGGTGGGGAAGCTGCTCGGGCTGCCGTATCCCGGCGGTCCCGAAGTGGACCGGCTCGCGCGCGAGGGAAATCCGGACGCGATCGCTTTTCCCGTGGCGCGCCTCAAGGCCGACACGCTGGACGTGAGCATGAGCGGGCTCAAGACCGCGGTGAAGCTGCTGGTGGAGAAGGAGCCCGAGCCGATCCCGCCCGCGCGCGTGCGCGACATCGCCGCCTCGGCGGAGCGCGCCATCGTGACCGCGCTGATCGAGCGGCTTTCGCTGGCGCTGGATCGGCACCCGGCCCGCGCCCTCGCGATCGCGGGGGGCTGTGCCTGCAACACGCGGCTTCGCCGGGACGCCGCGACCCTCGCCGCCTCGCGCGGCATTCCCGCGCTTTTCCCGTCGCCGCCCCTCTGCCGCGACAACGGGGCGATGATCGCCTACGCCGGTTGGGCCGCTCTCACGTCCGGCCGCGCGAGCGCCCTCACGATGTCGGCCGTGCCCAATCTGGATTCGTTCGACTGACGCGATCGTCGGCTCCCCCGGCGCACAAGGTTCTTACGTTCCCCGGGGAACGTGCCGGAATGGCGCAGGCCGCATCTCCCGGCCAAGCACCCCTTGCGCCCGCGTTGGTAAGGGCGCCACAATGCCGCGCGTCTCACCATTCTCATGGAGGAGGGGTCATGCTCACCGAATTCAAGAAATTCCTGCTTCAGACGAACGCACTCGCGCTCGCGGTCGGCGTCATCATCGGCGCCGCGGTCGGCAAGGTGGTCAGCTCGCTGGTGGCGGACATCCTGATGCCCCTGATCGGGCTCCTCATTCCCGGCGGAGCCTGGCGCGAGCAGAAGTGGGTGCTCTCGGTAAAGCCCGACGGGACCCCGGCGAACGCGATCACCTATGGAGCGTTCCTCGGAAACGTCATCGACTTCGTGATCATCGCTTTCGTGGTCTTCATGATCACCAAGGCGCTCCTGAAGCCGGAGGCCGGGCCGCCGACCAAGGAATGCCCCGAGTGCAAGGAGATCATCGCCGCCTCGGCCCGCAAGTGCCGCGCGTGCGCGAGCCCCGTGTAACCCTCCCCTGACAGCGATCTTCCGGGTCCGGCGCCCCGAGCGGGCGCCGGCGCCCGGTGAAGCGCCGTCCGGGCCGTTACTTAGAACGCTGCACCGGCCGTAAACCCGCTCAAGATCCGCCGCTCCGCCACCGATTAATTCCAAGACGCAAGCCGAGTTCCGCCCACATCGCGAGCGAACGGAGGTTTCGTGACGGAGCCGTCCCCGGCCGAATCCGGCCGCATCCTGGTCATCGAAGACGAGCCGCGCCTGCGCTTCATCCTGGAGCGTCAGCTCCGGGAAGCGAAGGACGCGCGCTACGAAGTGCGCACCGCCGAGGACGGCGTGAAGGGGCTGGCCGAAGTCATGCGCGAGCCGCCGGAGCTGATCCTGCTCGACGTCATGATGCCCGGCATGGATGGATTCGAGGTCTGCCGACGCCTCAAGTCCAACCCGCTCACGAGCCGCATTCCGATCATCTTCCTCACGGCGAAGTCCACCGTGGACGACCGGCTGCGCGGCCTCGAGCTCTATGCCGACGATTATCTGACCAAGCCGTGGGAGCAGCAGGAGCTGCTCTTCCGCGTCCGCAACCAGCTGAAGACGCGCCGCGCGCAGCTCTCGTCGAACGCGCTCACGGGTCTTCCGGGCAACGTGCTCATCGAGACCGAGCTCAATCGCCGGATCGGCGCCGGGGAGAAGTTCGCGTTCCTGCATCTCGACCTCGATGCGTTCAAGGCGTTCAACGACTACTACGGCTACGCCCGCGGCGACGCGCTGATCCGCTTTACGGCGGCCCTCCTCCAAGAACAGGTCCGCCAGCACGGAGGCGAGGGCGACTTCGTGGGGCACATCGGCGGCGACGACTTCGTGATCATCACCGTGCCCGTGCGGGCGCGCGCGATCGCCGAGGCGGTCAAGGCCGACTTCGACGCCCGCGTGCCGGAGCAGTACGACCCGCTGGATCGCGAGCGGCGCTCGATCACCGTCCTCTCCAGCCGCCAGGGAGGCTGGCGCGACTTCGACATCCTCTCGATCACGATCCTGGGCGTCATGAACGTCGGGGTCGAGATCCAGCACAGCGCGCAGGTGAGCGACCGCGCGAAGGATCTGAAGAAGGTCGGCAAGGCGGTCAAGGGGAGCGTGATCGTCTTCGATCGCCGGAGCGACGGCTCTCCCGCGGTTCCGGTCGCGCCGGAACCTCCCGCCGACGGATCGCCCGGGGCCGGGGCGCCATGATCTCGGAAGGGGGCCAGGGACGCGGCCGCCTCCTCGGCAGCCTCGCCAGCCTCGCCTTCGCGGCGCAGTCCGCGTTCGACACGCGCGGGCTGGTGAACGCCCTCGCCCAGCACGTGCTCGAGATCGCCCGCGCGGACGGGTTCGCCCTGTTCCTCCTGGATTACGAGACCGGCGAGATGAAAGGCGACGCGTTCGAGCGCGGCGAGCGGGCCCCCGTCGGGCACGCGCGCTACGCGCCGCGATCGAACGCCTTCCTCGAGCGGGTGCTCCGGCGCGAGGCCCTGGTCGTGGAGACGCCGACGCCCGCGACCGCATCCGAGAACGCGATTCCCTGGCGCGACGGCTCCTTCGCGAGCGTCATCGGCGTGCCGATCGTGGTCGGGACGGCGCTCCTCGGCGTGGCCGTGCTCGGCTTCCGCCGCAGCGTCACGCTGACCGACCGCCGCCGCCGCGCGCTGCGCTACCTGGCCGACCAGATCGGACTGGCCCTCGACCGGCTGCGCGCGCGCGCCGAGATCGAGTCCAAGACGCGCCAGCTGGAAGAGGCGCGCGCCGCGCTGCAGCGGATCGACGAGGCCAAGTCGGACCTGATCTCGATCGTGAGCCACGAGCTCCGCACGCCGCTCACGGCGATCAAGGCCTACACCGAGACCCTGCTCGACAACGCCGATGCCGCGAGCTTCCCGCTCCACAAGCGCTTCCTCGGCATCATCGACGAGGAGTGCGACCGTCTCTCCCGCATGGTCAACGACGTGCTCGATCTGAGCCGCATGGACTCGGGGCGGCGCCGCTTGAACACCGTTCCGGTCTCGCTGGCCAAGCTGATCGAGGAGGTCGCGCCCACCGTGGAGCCGGGGCTTCGCCAGCGCGGCCTGCGCCTCAGGCTCTCGCTGGAACCGGCGCTCCCGCCCATCGAGGCCGATCCCGACCTCCTGAAGCAGGTGCTCGTGAACCTGATCCACAACGCCGTGAAGTTCTCCCGCGAGGGGAGCGCCATCACCGTCTCCGCCTTCGGGCAGGGGGACCGGATCCGGATCGGCGTGGAGGACCAGGGGCCCGGCATCGCGAAGGACCAGATCGCGCGGGTCTTCGACCGCTTCTACCGCGTCGAGCCCGAGGGGGGAGAGCGCGTCGCCGGCACCGGCCTCGGCCTGGCCATCGTCAAGCGCGTCGTGCAGCTCCACGGCGGATCCATCACGGTGGAGAGCGAGGTCGGACACGGAAGCCGTTTCCTCGTGGACCTGCCGCGCGAGCAGCAGGGGTTCCGCGCGCTCATCCAGTCGCTCACGCCGCTGTTCGAGCAGCCCGAGCTCAGAAACCTGCTCCAGGTCTCCGTCGAGATGATCGCGGAGGTCATGGACGCCGGCATCGTCTCGGTCCTGTTCTTCAGCGAGGACGGGTCGGAGATGGCGATCCACGCCGCCCACGGGCTCGACGCCGACACCGTGGCCCGCACCCGGGTCCGCGCGGGCGATTCCATCGCGGGATGGGTCGCGCGGACCTCCGAGAACCTGCTGGTCGCCGACATCGAAAACGACCGCCGGTTCCGGAAGATGAACCACCCGCAGTACGAGACGAAGTCGCTCCTCTGCGTGCCGCTCCGCCTGGCGGGGGAAACGGTCGGGGTCGTGAACGTGAACAACAAGCGGAACGGGCTGGAGTTCGACGCGGACGATCTCGGTCTTCTCGCCGCGGTCGTGAAGCGCGTGGCCGCGGCGGTCGACCGCGTTCGCGGCGACGTCTCGCCCGAGACGCTCGAGGCCACGCTCCGCACCGTGCGCGCCATCCTGCGCGCGCGCCGGACGAACCTCCTGCCCGGGAGCCGTCGCGCGTTCAAGCTGGCGGTGGAGCTCGGGCGGCGGGTGGGGCTGTCCTCGGAGGACGCGGAGGTGCTGGGGTACGTGGCGCGCGTGCACGACGTGGGCATGCTGGAGATCGACGACGGGCTCCTCCTCTCGTCGCGGCGCTGGTCGCCGGAGGAGCGGCGCGACGTCGAGGGGCACCCGCAGGCGGGCGTGCAGATGCTCCGGCCGATCGAGCTCACGTCCAAGGTGAACGAGATCATCCTGGGCCACCACGAGCACTGGGACGGGCGCGGCTACCCGCGCGGGCTGGCCGGCGACCAGATCCCGCTGGCCGCGCGCGTGCTGGCCGTGGTGGATGCGTGGGAGTCGATGACGGCGGGGAGGCCCTACCGCGAGCCGGTCGCCGAGGCCGAAGCGATCGCCGAGATCCGCCGCTGCGGAGGGACCCAGTTCGATCCGCGGGTGGTCGAGGAGTTCGCGCGCCTGCTCGCGGAGGAAGCCGCCCCCGACGGGACGGGGCGCGCGTCCGCCGCGCGCCGCGAGCCCGCGTCCTGGAGGCCCGATGCGCTCGGTTGAGCTCCTCTGGGCCCTCGCGGCCACTGCCCTCCTCCTCTTCGAGGCGCTCGGACGCCGCCGCTCGCTCCGCCGCGAGCTGAAGGAGGCCCGCGCCTCCTACGAGTCGGCGCTCGCGCGGAACGAGCAGCTCACGCGGGCCGCCGACGACATGGCCACCCTCTACCGGAACGAGCTCCTCTCCAGCCGGAAGCGCGCGGCGCGGCTCAAGAAGGTGCTCGAGATCGCGACGAGCATCAATTCCAACCTGACGCTCGACAAGGTGCTCCACGAGATCGTCCACGCCGTCGCCGACGCGGCGGGCTTCAAGATCGTCCTGCTCCGGGTCCTGAACCCCCGCGTGGACGGCTTCGAGGCGCGGGCCTTCGCGGGCCTCGACCGCGAGGCCGTGATGAAGCTGGAGCAGAAGCCGGTCCCGCGCGCGCAGTTCGAGGGCTGGCTACAAGATAAGTTCCGGATCGGCCGCTCCTTCTTCATCGGCCACGAGGCGAAGTTCTGGGGCGATCGCGACGAGGAGGGGTTCACGCCCGACCTGGGCGAGCGTAAGGCGGGGGAATGGAACGCACAGGACGTGCTCTTCGTTCCGCTCCGCACCAAGGACGGCACCGTGATCGGCTATCTCTCCGTGGACGACCCCGTGGACCGGCGTCGTCCGAGCAAGGAGATCGTCGAGACCCTGGAGATCCTCGCCACCCACGCCGTGGTCGCGCTCCAGAACTCGGAGCTGTACGAGCGCCTGCACGAGAGCATGCGCCAGCTGGAGGAGGCCACCGAACGGGCCGAGGAGCTGAACGATCTCAAGAGCTCCTTCGTATCGATCGTGAGCCACGAGCTGCGCACGCCGCTGACCCACATCCTCTCCTATGCCGAGGCGCTCCTCGAGAACGTGGGCACCCCGAACGTCGGCATGCAGCGGGAATTCCTGGGCGTGATCCAGGAGCAGAGCCAAAAGCTGAAGCGGCTCATCGAATCGATCCTCGAGCTCTCGCAGCTGGAGTCGGGGCGCTTCCGCATGCATCGCGAGCCGTTCAACCTGGTCGAGGTGGCCGAGGAGTCGGCCGGGCTGCTCCACGAGATGGCGCTGGAGGACGGAGTCGACGTGGACGTCGAGGCGCCCTCGCGGGAAGTGGTGGTGGAGGCCGACCGCAGCCTGGTGCGGCGCATCCTGCTCAACCTGGGGCAGAACGCGATCAAGTTCACCGAGCGCGGCGGCAAGGTGCGGATCCGGGTCTTCGGCGAGGGGCGGGTCGCGCGCATCCGGGTCGAGGACACCGGCATCGGGATCCCGCGCGAGGAGCTGGACAAGATCTTCGACAAGTTCTACCAGATCGACGGGTCGCTCTCCCGCGAGCATCCGGGCGTGGGGCTGGGACTCTCGATCGCGCGGAGCATCGTGGAGTGGCACGGAGGCGAGATCCACGCCGAGAGCGAGCCGGGGAAGGGCTCGAGCTTTACGGTCACCCTCCCGGCGACGCCGGGGGACGCGGGCGTGATCACGCACGCGGGATGGGACTCGGGACGCACCGCCTCCGACCATCTCACGCGCCTCACGGTGGAGATGATCGCCGAGGTGATGCACGCGCGGATCGCCTCGCTCATGCTGGTGGACGAGGAGCGCGAGGAGCTCTACATCAAGGCGGCGCGCGGTCTCCGCGAGGAGGTCGTGGCGGGAACGCGGCTCAAGATGGGGGACTCCATCGCCGGCTGGGTCGCCAAGCACGGCGTCCCCCTCCTCGTGACCGACGTGGAGGAGGACCCGCGCTTCACGCGGCGGAACAGCCACCAGTACGAGACCAAGTCGTGCCTGTCGGTGCCGATCAAGGCCGACGGGCGCGTCGTGGGCGTGATCAACATCAACAACAAGATCTCCTGCACTCCGTTCACCGAGGACGACCAGGCGCTGCTCACGTCGCTGGCCGACCGCGCGGCGCGGGCCTGGGAGCACGCCGAGGCCGTGGACAGCTCCTCGGACCGCGCCGAGGAGGCGGCCCGCGCCATGGCGGCCATCATCGACAACGCCCGGCGCGCGCGGCTCAAGCTGACGGCGGGTTCCATGGCGACGCGCGCCGCCGCGATCGGACGCCGCCTGGGGCTCTCCGAGGACGACCTGCGCGTGCTCGCCTACGTGGCGAGCATCCACGACATCGGCATGGCGCAGATCCCCTCGCCGGTCCTGCACGAGCCGGGGCAGCTGGACGCCGAGACCTGGGCGCAGGTGGAGAAGCACCCCGCGCGCACGGTGGAGATCGTGCGGCCGATCGAGTTCGAGAACCGGGCGGCGGAGCTGATCATGGCGCACCACGAGCGCCTGGACGGACGCGGCTACCCGCGCGGGCTCAAGGGCGAGCAGATTCCGATCGGAGCGCGGATCATCGCGGTGCTCGACGCCTACGAATCGATGACCCTGGGGCGTCCCTACCGCCAGGCGATGTCCCACGACGACGCCGTTGCCGAGCTCCGGCGCTGCGCGGGATCGCAGTTCGATCCCAAGGTCGTGGAGGCATTCGTGCAAACGGCAGGTGCCCAGGAGGATACGAAAGCGTTTCACGCTCCAGAAGCCGCATGAGCCGCCGATAGAGACCCTAGTACGGCCTGGGAGGAGGTGAGTCGGATGTCGAAAGGCAAGATCCTGGTGGTCGACGACGAGATCTACATCGTCCACATCCTGGACTTCAGTCTCGGGATGGAAGGCTACGAGGTGGTCACGGCGCTCGACGGGGAGCAGGCGCTGGAGCGCGTCGCTTCCGAGAAGCCCGACCTCATCGTGCTCGACATCATGATGCCGAAGCTGGACGGCTATGAAGTCTGCCGCGCGGTGAAATCGAATCCGGCCACCAAGAACGTGCCCGTGATCCTCCTCTCCGCGAAGGGGCGGAACGTCGACCAGAAGATGGGCTTCGACGTGGGCGCCGACGACTACATCACGAAACCGTTCAGCCCGCGGAAGCTGGTCGAGCGCATCAACCAGCTCCTGGGCCAGGCGATCTCGGAGCGTCCCGCCTCGAGCGCGTAGCCCCGGCCGCGCCTCGCGCGCCGGCAGCTTCGTCCGCCGTCTCGCGCGCCGCCGCGCCAGTGGTACCATCCGCCCGCGATGCGTCTCGTGCGGGTCGCCGTCCCCATTCCCAAGAACGACACCTACGTCTACGCCCTTCCCGACGGCGAGCCGCCGGAGCCGGGGCTGCGCGTGCTGGTTCCGCTCGGCCGCCGGCGCCTGTGGGGGACCGTCCTCGAGGAGGTGGCCGAGGCGCCGCGCGGCGTCGCCGTGCGCCCCATCCTCGGAATTCCCGAGCCGCGCCTCACCCTCACGCCGGAGATCCTCGCGCTCTGCCGGTGGGTCGCCGACTACTACGCCGCGGGCCTGGGCGAGACGCTCGCGGCCGCGGCACCCGCCCTCACCGCGCTCCGCCGCCGCGCCCCGCGCGCGGCGGAGGACGCCGACGACGCGGCGCACGGCGGGCCGCCTCCGTCGCGGGAGGCGCTGAACGAGGAGCAGCGCGCGGCGCTCGAGGCCCTGGAGGCGTCGGTCGCCGCGAAGGAGTTCCGCGCGTTCCTCCTCTACGGCGTCACGGGAAGCGGCAAGACCGCGGTCTATCTCCACGCCGCCCTGGCCGCGATTCGCGCCGGGGGTCAGGCGCTCGCGCTCGTGCCCGAGATCGCGCTCGCGCCGCAGGCGGCCGACGGCTTCCGCCGCGCCGGCGTCCGCGTGGCGCTCTACCACAGCGACCTCCGCCCGCGCGAGCGCGTGGACGTCTGGCGGAGCGCCGCCGCCGGAGAGCTGGATGTGGTGGTGGGGACGCGCTCGGCGGTGTTCCTTCCGATGCCGCGACTCCGCCTCATCGTCGTGGACGAGGAGCAGGACGGGGCCTACAAGCAGGACGAGGCGCCGCGCTACCATGCGCGCGACGTGGCGCTGGTGCGCGCGCAGCGGCTCCGGATCGCCGCGGTGCTCGCCTCGGCGACCCCCAGTCTCGAGAGCTACGCGCGCGCCTCGCGCGGCGACTGCACGCTGCTCCGGCTGCCGCACCGGGTCGATGGGCGGCCGCTGGCGACCGTTCGCCTGGCCGATCTGCGGCACCGCGTCCGATCCCTCGACGGACCCTCCTCCAAGCACCTCACGCCGCCCCTGCTGGAAGCCATGGCGCGCACTCTGGAGCGGAAGGAGCAGGGAATCCTGTTCCTGAACCGTCGCGGCCACTCGACGTATCTCCAGTGCCGCGGGTGCGGGCAGGTGGCGCGGTGCGAGCACTGCGACGTGCCGCTCACGGTGCACGCGGAGGACTCGATCCTGCGCTGCCACTACTGCAACGCGACGCGCCGGCTGGCCTCCGCCTGCCCGTCGTGCGGCGCCGCCGACCTCTGGTTCGGAGGCGTCGGCATCCAGAAGATCGAGCGCGAAGTGGCGCGGCTCTTTCCGGAGGCGCGGATCGCGCGTCTCGATCTGGACGCCGTGCGACGGCGCGGCTCGGCCGCGGCAATCCTGCGCGCGTTCCGGGCGCGGCAGGTCGATTTCCTCCTGGGCACGCAGATGGTGACCAAGGGGTTCGACTTCCCCGGAGTGACGCTGGTGGGGGTGATCGTCGCCGACCTGCAGCTCTACCTCCCCGACTTCCGCGCGGCGGAGCGGACGTTCCAGCTCCTGACCCAGGTGGCCGGCCGCGCGGGGCGCGGCGATCAGCCCGGCGAGGTGATCATGCAGTCGTACGACCCCGAGCATCCCGCGCTTCGCGCGGCCGCGGCGCAGGACTTCGAGATCTTCTATGCGCGCGAGGCGCGCGAGCGGCGGGAGCTCTCCTACCCTCCCTTCGGTCATCTCGTCGAAGTCGAGGTCTCGGGCAAGGGCGCGGAGCGCGTCTATAAAGGAGGGATGCGCGTGAAGCAGCTCTTCGCGCGCGCGAAAGGGGCCTCCGCCCTGGAGATCCTGGGCCCGGCGCCCAAGCCGCTCGCGCGCCTGGTGGGGCGGGAGCGATGGCACGTCCTGGTCCGCGGCGGCTCCCGGCCGGCGCTCCGATCGGTCCTGGAGGAGGTTCTTCCGAAGCTCCGGGCCGTGCGGCTCCCGGGGCTCCGGCTGGCCGTGGACGTGGATCCCCATCAGTTGCTGTAAGCGGCTTCACTGCTTGTACTTGTAGCAGTAAGCCGGCGCCGGTTGGCGCCCTGAACGGGGCTTGACACGGCGCGCCGCTGTGATTCAATCGTGATACTGCCGGAACGGGACACCCCATCTCCGGGTATTAACGATCGTACGGCCCCCGGGAAGACCGTCTTCTATCTTGGAGGAATCGATGCTTCGAATCCGCTCGCGCGCGCTCGCCGCGCTCCTCGTCTCCGTCCTGGTTGCAGCCGGGGCTGTCCCCGCGCTCGCCGGCATCTGCTTCACCAGCGGCAAGGTGTACGTACAGCAGAAGGTGTGGGACAAGGCGGCATCGCAGCTCGAGTGCGCCCGGAAGCAGGAGCCGCAGAACCTCCAGGTCTACCTCCTTCTCGGAAGCGCGCGCGCCGAGCTCAACCAGTACGCCGCCTCGGGCGCCGCGTTCCAGATGGGGATCCAGGCGGCGACGGCGAAGAAGGACGAGAAGAAGGCCGCCGAGATCCGGAACAACCAGATGGCCTACATGTCGCGCCTCTACAACAGCGGCGTCAAGGCCATGTCCAGCGCCGGCACGGTGGAGGAAACCGAGGAGCAGGAGGGCGCGAAGCGGCTCTTCACCACGCCGGCCCCGCCTGAGGTCGCCATCACCGACACCACCAGCTTCGGCAAGTACGAGGGCGATTCCAAGGTCGAGGAGGCCGCCTACTATTTCCGCCTCGCCACGCTCATGGATCCGACCGCCGTGGACGCGTACAAGAACCTCTCCTACGTGTACGAGATCATGGGCCACACCGACGACGCCATGGACGCGGCCCGCGCGGGACTGAAGCTGGCGCCCAACGACGACAAGCTCAGTCGCAACCTGCGCGCCGCGGCGGTGGGACGCGCCAACCGGCTCTTCAAGGCGAATAAGTGGAGCGAGGCGATCGTGGCCTACCACAAGGCCATCGAGGACGACCCGGCCAGCAAGCTGACGTACGAAGCGCGGATCGCGGAAGCCAATTTCAACATGGCGAACTCCATGGACGAGAAGGACCCGAATCGCAAGGCCGCCCTGGACAGCACGGTGGTCGCTTACCGGGAGCTCCTCCGCGACGCGCCGAAGGATTCCGTCACGGCCTCGATGCGCGAGAACGCCTACTACAACATGTCGGTGATCCTCGCGAATCAGACGCGCTACGCCGACGCGGCCAAGTTGCTCGACGAGGCGACGGCCGAGTTCCCGAACAGCAAGGATCTCCTCTCCCTGTCGGGCCAGACGAAGTTCCAAGCCAACGACTTCACCGGCGCAGTCAGCGATCTGAAGCGCGCCCTCGCCATCGATCCCAAGGACGCCTCGGTCCATCAGTTCCTCTTCTACTCCTTGAACAAGCTGAACAAACAGTCCGAATCGGTCGCCGAGTACTCGATCTACAAGGCGCTTAGCGAGGGCAAGGCGCGGACCGGAAGCGACCTCAAGAAGTGGGTCGACTCTGCCGATATGCGTCTTGGCCCCAAGCACCAGCTCAAGAAGACGGTCACCTCGGACGGGTATCCCGAGGAAGTGCGCACGTTCCAGGATGGGGACAAGGCCCTGGAGAGCTGGTTCTACTGGAGCAAGGGAAAGGTCATCACCTTCATGGACGGACAGGTGCTTTCCCAGGCGACGTTCCCGCCTTCCAAGTCCTGAGCGAGACACCGCCGCGGCGCAGCATCGCCGCGGCATGAGGCAGCGGCGGATCGCGCGGCGGTCCGATATCGCTTGACAGTGGCGCCGCGGGTTGGGTACAGTCCTCGCCGTAGAACCAACCCGGGGTTTTTGCCGGGGCAGGAGCGCATCGAAGCCCTTCGCCTGTCCCCCCCGAAACCGGGTCGCAGATCGCGATCCCGCGCCAAGCCACTGGAATCCATCGAACCCTTCGTGTCATCACAGTTCATGTTCGAGGGCCCCCGTTGAGGCCTGCCACCCGGCAGACAAACGCCATGTCCCGCCCAACCACAGCATCATCCACCGTACGGCGTCGCGGCCCCGAGCCGCCCGCCGAAGCTGAAACGACGGCTGAAACGACGACCGAGGAGCCTCGCGCCCAAATGGAACAGCAGACCGAAGCACCGCCCGCCGCAACGACCGGAAACGGCCCTCAGGCCGTCTCGCCGAAGGGGCTGGACATCCTCCAGCTCAAGGGCCGGACCATCGCCGAGCTCATGGAGCTCGCGCATTCGCTGGGCATCCAGGGGACCAGCGGCCTTCGCAAGCAGGAGCTGATCTTCAAGATCCTCGAGGGACAGACCGAGAAGAACGGCCTGATCTTCGCCGAGGGGGTCCTGGAGATCCTCTCCGAGGGTTACGGATTCCTCCGTTCCCCGGACTACAACTATCTGCCGGGCCCCGACGACATCTATGTCTCGCCGTCGCAGATCAAGCGGTTCGATCTGCGGACCGGGGACACGGTGTCGGGCCAGGTGCGGCCGCCCAAGGACGGCGAGCGCTACTTCGCGCTCCTGCGCGTCGAGGCCGTCAACTTCGAGCCGCCCGAGGTGGCCAAGGACAAGATCCTCTTCGACAACCTGACCCCGCTCTATCCGCAAGAGAAGCTGCGGCTGGAGGCCAAGGCGGACGACATGTCGACGCGGATCATGGATCTGCTCACGCCGATCGGGAAAGGGCAGCGCGGGCTGATCGTCTCGCCGCCGCGCGCCGGAAAGACGGTTCTCCTCCAGAAGATCGCGAACTCGATCACGGAGAACCATCCCGAGGTGATGCTGATCGTGCTCCTCATCGACGAGCGTCCCGAGGAAGTCACCGACATGGAGCGCTCGGTCAAGGGCGAGGTCGTCTCGTCCACGTTCGACGAGCCGGCCGAGCGTCACGTGCAGGTCGCGGACATGGTGATCGAGAAGGCGAAGCGCCTGGTCGAGCACAACCGCGACGTCGTGATCCTCCTCGACTCGATCACGCGTCTCGCCCGGGCGCACAACACGGTCGTGCCCCACTCGGGCAAGATCCTCTCGGGCGGCGTGGACGCGAACGCGCTGCAGAAGCCGAAGCGATTCTTCGGAGCGGCCCGCAACATCGAAAACGGCGGGAGCCTGACGATCATGGCCACGGCCCTGATCGAGACCGGCAGCCGCATGGACGACGTCATCTTCGAGGAGTTCAAGGGCACCGGGAACATGGAAGTGATCCTCGACCGCAAGCTCGCCGACAAGCGCGTCTTCCCGGCGATCGACATCAACCGGTCGGGCACGCGCAAGGAAGAGCTGCTCATGACGCAGGAAGAGCTGAACAAGGTCTGGATCCTGCGCAAGTTCCTGAACGAGCTGAACCCGATGGAAGCGATGGAGTTCTTGATCGGCAAGATGAGCCAGACCAAGACGAACAAGAAGTTCCTCGCGATGATGAACACCTAAACCGGCAGTCCGGAATCATCCCCGCTCAGGGGGGGAGTGGAGCGAAGCCACCATGAAGAAGAACGTGCATCCCGGCTACTACAACACGCGCATCATCTGCGTGTGCGGCAACGTCATCGAAACGCGCGCGACCGTCAAAGAGGTCGTGCACGTCGAAATCTGCAGCAACTGTCATCCGTTCTTCACCGGCAAGCAGAAGCTGGTGGACACGGCCGGACGGATCGAGCGTTTCCGCCGCAAGTACGGCATCAAGAACGAGGCGGCGGCCGATCAGGCTCCCGCCGCGCCCGCCGACTCGGCGCCCGCGACCAAGTAGCGGCGCCGGCCCGAGCCGCGTTCCCATGCCCGATCGCTACGCTCCCATCGGCGGTCAGGCCGTCATCGAAGGCGTGATGATGCGGTCGCCCCAGCGGGTGGCGACCGCCGTGCGCCTCGCGGACGGCACCGTCGAGGTGAAATCGCGCGAGTACCGCTCGCTCTCGCGCCGTCTTCCCCTGCTCAGCCTCCCGATCCTGCGCGGCGCGGTGGTCCTCGTCGAGTCGCTCCGGATCGGCGTCGAGGCCCTCGCCTTCTCGGCGGAGGCCGCGGTGAAGGAGGACGAGGTGAAGCCCAAGGAAGCGCGCCGCTTCGGCACGCTCGGCCTGGGCATGGGGTTCACCGTCCTCATCTCCTTCGCGCTGGGCTTCGGGTTCTTCTTCTGGCTCCCGCTCTTCCTGACGGACCGTACCGGCGTCCGGGACCCGTTCCTCTTCAACCTGATCGACGGGTTCATCCGGCTCGTCTTCTTCCTGATCTACATCGTGGGCATCGGCTTCTGGGGCGAGATGCAGCGCGTCTTCCAGTACCACGGGGCCGAGCACAAGACGATCCACAATCTCGAGTCGGGGCTGGAGCTCACGCCCGAGAACGCCTCCAAGCAGAGCCGCTTCCACCCGCGGTGCGGCACGTCGTTCCTGTTCCTCGTGGTGCTGGTGTCGTTCATCGTGTTCGCCTTCCTCGGGCGGCCGGATACCATCGGCGAGCGGCTCCTGCGCTTCGGGCTGATCCCGGTGATCGCGGGGATCTCCTTCGAGATCATCCGCTTCGCGGGCGCCCACGGCGACAAGGCGTGGGTCCGCTGGATCAGCGAGCCGGGGCTCCAGCTCCAGCGCCTGACGACGCGCGAGCCGTCGCGCGACATGCTCGAAGTGGCGATCGCCGCGCTCCGCGCGGTCCTCTAGCTCCACCCATCCCCATGCGCGAAGCCCTGGAAAAGGCGAAAGCCCGCTTTGACGAGCTGACGAGGCTCCTCGAGGATCCGGCCGTGCACTCCAATCCTTCCGAGCTGAAGCGGGTGAGCAAGGAGCGGAGCGCGCTGGATCCGCTGATCCGGGCGATCCGGCGCTACGACCGGGTGCTGGAGCGGATCCACGACGACTCCACGCTGCTGCGCACCGAGAAGGACCCCGAGCTGGCGGCGATGGCCAAGGCCGAGATCGACGAGCTGACCATCGAGAAGGAGCAGATCGAGGCGGAGCTGCCGAGGCTGTTGCTCCCCCCCGATCCGTTCGACCAGAAGAACGTGATCGTCGAGATCCGCGCCGGCACGGGCGGCGACGAGGCGGCGCTCTTCGCGGGCGAGGTGCTCCGGATGTACACCAAGTACGCCGAGCGCCACGGCTGGAGGGTCGAGGTGCTGTCCATCAGCCAGTCGGGCGGGGGAGGCATCAAGGAAGTCTCGCTTCTCATCGCGGGCGATGGGGTCTACCGTCGCTTCAAGTACGAGAGCGGGGTCCACCGCGTGCAGCGCGTGCCCGAGACCGAAGCGAGCGGGCGGATCCACACCTCGGCGGTGACGGTGGCGGTGCTCCCGGAGGCGGAGGAGGTGGACGTGGAGCTGAAGCCGTCGGATCTCCAGATCGACGTCTTCCGGAGCTCGGGCCCCGGCGGCCAGAGCGTCAATACGGCCGATTCGGCCGTGCGCATCCGGCACCTTCCGACCGGGATCGTCGTGCAGTGCCAGGACGAGCGCTCGCAGCTCAAGAACAAGGCCAAGGCGCTCAAGGTGCTCCGCGCCCGGCTGCTCGACATGGAGATCCAGGAGCAGGAGAAGAAGCTCGCCGCCTCGCGCAAGTCGCAGGTCTCCTCCGGGGACCGGAGCGCCAAGATCCGCACCTACAACTTCCCCCAGGGACGCGTGACCGACCACCGGATCGGGCTCACGCTCTACCGGCTGCAGGACGTGATGGAGGGGGACCTGACCGAGCTGACCGACGCCCTCTTCGCCGCCGAGCAGGCCGAGCGCCTCGCCTCCTCGGGCGAAGGGACCCCGTCGCCCCGCGCCGGAGCGGGCGCGTGAGGGCGGGGATCCGGCTGTCGCGCGCGGCCAGGACGGCGCGCCGCGCGGGCACCAGCCGCGCCGAGGCCCTCGCGTCGCTCACGCGGCGGTTCGAGCGCGCCGGGATCGACTCGCCCGAGCACGACGCCGAGGCGATCCTGCTCCGCGCGCTGCAGGTCTCCCGCGCCGATCTCTGGACCGAGCCCAACGCGCCGCTCACCGAGGAGGAGGCGGAGGACCTGACCTCGCTCGCCGAGCGGCGGAGCGCCCGCGAGCCGCTTCAGCTCCTCCTGGGGACCACGCCCTTCTGCTCGGCGACCCTCGATCTCGAGCGCGGCGTCTTCCTGCCGCGACCGGAGACCGAGGGGCTGGTCGAGGCCGTCCTTCGCGCGGTCCACGCCGACCGGGGCCGGCTCCTCGAGCTCGGCTCGGGGACGGGCGCGATCGCGATCGCGATCCTGCACGCGCTCCCCGAGTGGACCGGCGAGGCCGTGGACCGCTCGTCCCAGGCGGTGCGCCTGGCGAAGAAGAACGCGGCCCGGAACGGCATCGCCCGACGCCTGCATGTGCTGGAAGGGGACTTTCGCGATCCGGGGACCCTTCGGGTCCCGGGGCATGAGTACGACCTGGTCGTATCGAACCCGCCCTACGTCCGCTCGGGCGAGATCCCGGGGCTCATGCCCGAGGTGCGGGACCACGACCCGATCGAGGCGCTGGACGGGGGCCCCGACGGGCTCGACGCCCTACGCGACCTGGCCCGCGGCATTCCGCTCTGGCTGCGCCCGGGAGGGCTGCTGGCGCTGGAGATCGGGGCCGATCAGGCCGATGATTCCCAGGAACTGATGCGGCCGCATCTCGAGGAGATGCGCGTCCTGCCGGACCTGGCGGGGCGGCCGCGGGTGCTCCTGGGAACGCGGAGGCGATAGCGATGGAAGCGAAAGCGGCGGCCGACACGAAAGCGACGAAGGGAACGGCGACGGGAATGGATGAGATCTGGGTTCGCGGCGGCAAGCGGCTGTCGGGCTCCGTGGCGGTGAGCGGCTCCAAGAACGCCACGCTTCCGGTGCTGGCCGCCGCACTCCTGGCACCCGGCGTCTACCGCTTCACCAACGTTCCCGCGCTCAAGGACGTGGCGACCATGCTCGAGATGCTCGGACGCTTCGGCGTGAAGAGCCGGCGTCTCGCCGCGGGCGCCGTCGAGGTGGACACGCGCGGCCAGGTGAACGCCGAGGCACCCTACGAGCTGGTGAAGACCATGCGCGCTTCGATCTACGTGCTCGGACCGCTCCTCGCCCGCTATGGCGAGGCGCGCGTCTCCCTGCCGGGCGGCTGCGCCTGGGGCCCCCGTCCGGTGGACCTGCACATCCGCGGCATGGAGGCGCTGGGCGCCGACGTGGCGATCGAGCACGGCTACATCGTGGCGCGCTCCGAGCGGCTGCGCGGCTCGAACATCTCCTTCGACATCTCCAGCGTGGGCGCCACCGGGAACCTCCTGATGGCCGCCGCGACCGCCTCGGGCGACACGGTCATCGAGAACGCGGCGTGCGAGCCGGAGATCACGGCGCTCGCCGACTTCCTGAACGCCATGGGCGCGAAGATCGAAGGGATCGGATCGCCGACGCTCACCGTGCGCGGCGTGCCCGAGCTGCACCCCGCCGACACCGCGATGATCCCCGACCGGATCGAGGCCGGCACGCTGCTCGCCGCCGCCGCGATCACGGGCGGCGACGTCGAGGTCACGAACATCGACCCGTCGCACCTCGGCGCGGTCCTCTCCAAGTTCGAGACCGCCGGCTGCTCCGTGGAGCGGGGCGACCGCTCGGCGCGCGTGCGCGCTCCCGAGCGGCCCGAGGCCCTCTCGGTCACGACCGCGCCCTACCCCGGCTTCCCGACCGACATGCAGGCGCAGTTCATGGCGCTCCTCTCCGTGGGGAACGGCGTGAGCACGCTGGTGGACACCATCTACCGCGACCGCTTCACGCACGTGGCCGAGCTGCAGCGCCTGGGCGCCGACATCCGCGTGGATGGAAACCGCGCGCTGGTGCACGGCGTGGAGTCGCTCTCGGGCGCCCCGGTCATGGCCACCGACCTGCGCGCCTCCGCGGCGCTGATCCTGGCCGGCCTGGTGGCGGGAGGCGAGACCAAGGTCTCGCGCGTCTACCACCTCGACCGCGGCTACGAGCGGCTCGAGGAGAAGCTCGGCCGGCTCGGGGCGGACATCCGCCGCGTCCGGGCCTGACCCGCCCGACTCGACCCGGCACCAACGCCCCGTGCGCCCCGTCATCGTCGGCACCGCGGGGCACATCGACCATGGCAAGACCGCGCTCGTCCGCCGCCTCACCGGCATCGACACCGACCGGCTGAAGGAGGAGAAGGAGCGCGGCATCTCGATCGATCTCGGGTTCGCGCACCTCGTCCTTCCTTCGGGCGCGCGGGTGGGGATCGTGGACGTCCCCGGCCACGAGCGCTTCGTGAAGAACATGCTCGCGGGCGCGACCGGGATCGACGTGGCGCTCCTCGTGGTGGCCGCCGACGAAGGGGTGAAGCCGCAGACCCAGGAACACCTCGCCATCGTGGACCTCCTCGGCATCCGCCGCGGCGTCGTCGCCCTCACCAAGTCCGACCTTGCGCCGCCCGAACGCATCGCCCGCGCGCGCGACGAGGTCGGGACGCTCCTTCGCGGCACCGGCCTCGAGGGCGCGCCGATCCTCCCGGTCTCGGCCGTCACCGGCGATGGGGTCGCGGCACTCCTCGAAGCGCTCGACCGCGCCGCCGCCGACGCCGGCGCGCGCGAGGCGGGCCGCCCCGCGCGCCTTCCGATCGACCGGGTCTTCTCGATCGAGGGGATCGGCACGGTGGTCACCGGCACGCTCTGGAGCGGGACCATCCGCGCGGGGGATTCGCTGCAGATCCTCCCTTCCGCCCGTTCCGTGCGGGTGCGGCGCGTCGAGGTGCACGACGCCGAGGTACCGGCCGCGACGGCCGGGCAGCGCACCGCGGTCGCCCTCCACGGCGCCGGGCGCGAGGAGATCGAGCGCGGCGAATGGCTGGTCGCGCAGGGCGGCTACCGCGCGGCCGAGGCGCTCGACGTGCGGCTCACGATGCTTCCCGGCGACCCGCGGGAACGGGCGCTCGCGACGCGCACCCGCCTGCGGATCCATCTGGGCGCGAGCGAGGTGCTGGGGCGCGCGGTCCTGCTGGAAGGGGAGACGCTCGAGCCGGGCGCGAGCGCCTACGCGCAGCTCCGTCTGGAGCATCCCGTCGTCGCCGCGCCCGGGGACCGGCTGGTGCTGCGCTCCTATTCGCCGGCGGTGACCATTGCCGGCGCCATGGTGATCGACCCTGCTCCCCCGCGCCGGTCCAGGCTGGGCGGCGGCGACCTCGAACGGCTGAAGACGCTGGAGACGGGGACCCTTCCCGAGAAGGTGCTGTGGCTGGCCCGCGAGTCGGGGATGGCGGGCATGCGCGAGGACGAGGCGGCGCTGCGACTGGGGGTCGCGCCGGAGGAGATCGGGGCGGCCGCGTTGGACGGCAAGGCGCTGGTCCGGCTGAAGGGGGGGCGCACGCTCTTCCCCGACGCGTGGGGTCGGGCCCGCGGCCTGATCCAGACGCGGGTCCGAGAGTACGCCGAGGCGCACCCGCTCCGGGCCGGGGTGCCGAAGGGGGAGCTGAAGAGCCTCCTGACCCGCGACCTCGACGGCGGGGTCTTCGACGAGGCCCTCGCCTCCCTTCTCGCCTCGCGGGAGGTCGAGCTCCGCGGAGACCGCCTCCTCCCTCCCGGCGCCGGACCCTCCCTGAGCGAAGCCGACCGCCAGCTTCTCGAGCGGATCGAGCAGCGGCTGGCGGGGCAGGGGTTTCAGCCGCCGGAGCTGAGCGAGGTGCTCCGGGGGGTGCCCCGGGAGAGCCGGCCCACCGAGCTGGTGCGCCACATGATCGAGTCGGGCCGCGCGGTAAAAGTAACCTCCGAATTGGTTTACACCCGGGCGCAGTGGGAGGAGATAGAGCGCCGCGTGGCGGCGCACTTCGCCCGAAGCCCGCGGCTCGGCATGGGGGACTTCAAGGGCTACCTGCAGATTTCGAGAAAATACGCCGTTCCGCTCCTGGAGCACCTGGACCGGCTGGGGATCACCCGGAGGGAGGGGGATGAGCGGATTCCGGGGCCGAAACTGAAAAAATAGTGGCCACAGGTTGTCCCGATCGAGACTTCTCTGCTATCCTATTCCCCTGTGGAGGGGGTTCCTCACCCCCTATGGTGCGCGGGGTCGCGCGTGGTGGAGCGGCCTCCCTTGATGGCCTTAGCGGAAGGTGATGCGGACATGGGCCTCTTCCTACCGCGTGTTTTCAGACTCGCCGTCCTCACACTCGCGCTTCTGACGCTGATCTCGCTCCCGACGCTCCGCTTCGATCGGAACACGGGGAGCGCGCTCACACCCACGATCGCGTGGGCCGGAGGGTCGCCTGACGAGACGCTGAAGCCGCCGGATTCCCCGCCGCCTTCGACGCCTCCGAAGAGCGCTTCCATCACCGGCTTTGGAACGGCGTCCTCCGACGCGGCGACGATCGGCACGCATCGGGTCTACACCAGGCTCACCGCACTCCAGCGTTGGCAGATCTTCGTCAGCGTATTCCGGACCTTCGCGACCCGGTTCTAGTCCGGCGCAGGTCGAACGCAGAGGCAGGACGTGGACCGAACCACGGCTGAGCTGATTCGCGAGCGGGAAGAGGCGGTTTCGAACGCGCGGCTCACGCACGACCCCGAACGGCATCTGCAGTCGCTCGAGGATCTGGCGGAGATCTTCCTGCGCGCCGACAGCTACCTCCCGGCGCTCCAGAACCTCGAAGAGTGCATCCGCTCCGCCGAAGCCCTGGGGCTGGACACGGCGCGGATCGCCACCCTCGAGATGAAGGCCGCGCAGACCCTGATCGAGAAGGGCGACTCCACCGCCGCCCTCCGCTATCTCGCGCGGGCCCGCGCGCGCGTCACCGGTCCCGCGCAGCCCGAGCTGACGGCCCGCATCGCGCTGCAGAGCGCCCGGGCCCTGATCGAGCGCTCCGAATACGACGAGGCGTTCCGGGCCTGCGAGCAGGCGCACACCTACTTCAAGGAGCGGGGCCTCCTGGCACCGCTCGCCCACTCGTACAACTGTTTCGGCCGGATCCACTTCCGGCTGGGCAATCTGGACCAGGCCAAGGAGTACTACGAGGCCGCGCTCCACCTCTTCCGCTGGGACCTGAACGACGAAGAGGGTGTGGTCCGCGCCCACAACAACCTGGGCATCCTGTACCGGCACCTGTCGGACTGGCGCCAGGCGAGCTGGCACCTGCTCCGCTCCATGGAGCTGGCCACTCGCCTCGGCAACTTCGCCTACATCGCCGTCTCCTGCGCGAACCTCGGCATCGTCTATCTGAAGGCCGGCTCCTGGGACGAGGCTCGCGCGCACTTCGACCGCGCGCTCACCTCCTACGTGCAGATCGGACGCGAGTCCGGCGTGGCGCGCACGCGGATCGGCCTCGCCACCATCGACATCTTCCGGCACGACTTCGCCGCCGCCGCCGCGCACATCGAGGCGGCGACGCAGATCACCTCGCGGCTCGGCGCCTCGCGCGAGCAGATCCTCTGCCTCTTCAGCCGCGGCGAGATGAAGCAGGAGATGGCCGAGACCGACGAGGCGCTCGCGCTCTACGACCAGGCCCTCGCGATGGCGCGGGAGATCGCGCCGGAAGGGGACATGATCCACGAGCTGCAGCGCCATCGCGCCGAGGCCCTGGCGCTGCGCGGCGATCTGCCGGAAGCGCTCGAGGCCGCCGAGGACGCGCGGGACCGCGCATCGAAGCTGAAAGACCTGCTGGAAGAGGGGGCCGCGCGGCGCGTGGTCGCGGCCGTTCAGACCCTCGCGGGGTGCGCCCCCGAAGCCGCCGCCGAAGCGAAGGAGTCGATCCGGATCCTGGAAGGGATCCACGAGCGCTTCGAGCTGGCGCGCGCCTACCTGGATCAGGCCCGCCGCATGCCGACCCGCGGCGACGCCGACCGGATGCGGGAGGCCCAGAACTTCGCGTTCAAGGCGATGTACCTGTTCGAGCAGCTCGGCATCGACGATTCGCTTCGCGTCGCCGAGGGGCTGCTGCGCGACCTCAACGCTCCGTCGTGGCTCACGACGCCGCGCGCCGCCCGCCGCGAGGCCGGGACCGGCTCGTCGCAGGCCCAGGAAATCGCCCGCGCGCACGGCATCGTGACCCAGAACGCGCGCATGCTCGAGCTCTCGCGGAAGGCGTCGGAGCTCCTCTCCACGCCGGCCCGCGTGCTCATCCAGGGCGAGACGGGCGCGGGCAAGAACCTCTTCGCCTACATGTTCCGCTCCTACGAAGTCGAGCGCGGACGGCCCTTCGTCGAGGTGAACTGCACCAGCCTTCCCGGCGATCTCGTCGAGAGCGAGCTCTTCGGCTACGTGCGCGGCGCGTTCACCGGCGCGGCCATCACCAAGCGGGGCATCTTCGAGGAAGCCGACGGCGGGACGATCTTCCTGAACGAGATCGGAGAGCTGACCGAGCGCACGCAGGTGAAGCTCTTACAGGTATTGGACGACGGCACCTACCGGCGGCTCGGGGAGGTGCGGTCGCGGCGGCTCAACGTCCGCATCATCTCGGCCACCAACAAGGACCTCGACGCCGCGGTCAAGGCGGGCTGGTTCCGGGCCGACCTCTACTACCGGCTGGGGCAGGTCGTCCTTTCGCTGCCGCCGCTCCGCGAGCGGCGCGAGGACATCGCACTCCTGATCCGCTCCTTCCTGGACGAGCTGGCCGTGCGCGAAGGGCGCCAGGTGGTGCTCTCCGAGGACGCGCTCGAATACCTGATCTCCCTGCCGTGGCTGGGAAACATCCGTGAGCTGAAGCACAAGGTGGAGTCGATCTTCCTCTGCGCGGGGCGCCAGGAGCTGGTGGACCGCGGGATGCTGGTGAAGCTCCTGCACCCGGGCGGCTCGCCCGCTGCCGAGACCCACGCCACCCGCGGCCTTCGGAGCAAGGTCGACCTCCTGAAGCGCGAGGAGATCCTGGCCGCGCTCTCCCGGAACGGCGGCAACCGAAGCCGCGCGGCGCTGGAGCTGGGGATCACGCGGCGGCATCTGATCAGGCTGTTGAAGCAAATTTACTAGCCCCTCCCGGCCGCACCTTCCTCAGCCCGTTCGATTCCGCCGCCGACGGCCTTTCCAACGCTGGGAGTTCCGCGCGCTGCTGCGCGCGGGACATGTGACATCCAGGTCCCAAACCTAGTTTCTCCGTGACATCGCCACACCCCCCTTGAACCCCACCGACTTACCCGGCTCGACACCTGTCAAAGTGTGACATTCATGTCTCACCGGAGTGTTGCGGGCCCTCGAACCAACGCCTCCCGCGGCACGCGGATACGCCCCGAACTCACATGGTTGGAACCACTTTCAAATGAATTCGGGAAAGACCGCCGATTGACGAAGGGGGGCACGGCGAATGCTTTTAGGTACGGGAGTCGGGTCGAGCCAGAGTGCGAACATGATCCGGCCAAACATCGTGTGTATGGGTCGCGGAAGATGGGGAGCTCTCAGGAGATTGCCATGGCCAGGGCAAACCCATCGTTCTCCTAGTCCAAATGGACATAAAGGCTCCTAGCTAGACGACACTATCTGGGTGCCCCGTCTGTCCGCGACCCCGGTTCCTTTCCGTAAACGGGTCCCCCCCGTCCTTGCTCCGCATCTCGCTCGACACCTCGATTCACTCCGACTCCGTGCCGGCATCGCCCTCGGGCAGCCGCGGGCGAACGAGCAGTTCCCGCTCCCGCGAGCACAGCGCCTGTCCCGGCTTGCCGCGGCGCGGCCTGGTCACGAACTTTCGTTCGGTGTAGATCACGGGGACCCGCGTCAGCTTCCGCGCCTTGCTGAAGTAGGCCGCGATGGAAGCGGCCTCCTCGAGGGTGCTCGGCTTGGGTATCGCGTTCCGCGACGGCCGGCGCAGGATGACGTGGGAACCCGGCACCCCCACGACGTGCAGCCAGTAGTCGTGGGGATTCGATAATCGGTGGGTGATCTGGTCGTTCTGGGTGTTGTTGCGTCCGACCCAGACCTCCCACCCTTCAGACGTGGTGAACGTTCTCGGCCCGATCGGACGGTGCGCCCCTGACGGTCGGCCGGAACGTCCCGCGCGGGGCGCCAAGGCGGTCCGTCGACCCAGATGGATCTCCCTCTGGTCGCCCCGCAAACGGTAACCGGAAACACCCGCCTCGCGATGGAAGGCCTCGATCGCCTCGAGCGCCTCCTTCGCAGGGCGGTCCAGGAGAACGCGGCGGAGGTCGGCGATCTTCGCCAGCGCCTCGCGCGCGGCCCGGAGCCTTGCCTCGATTCGCTCCGCTCCGCGTTCGCCTCGCTTCGCGGCCCGAAAGAGCCGCGCCGCGTTCTCGTGAGGGGAGAGCGAAGGATCGAGCGCGATTTCGATCCGGGAGCCTGGCGAGTCCGCGTATGGATCGGGGAGTCCGACGCGGCTCGCCCCCCTCCGAATCTCGTGCAGATGCGCGAGCAGGATCTCGGCCCTGCGCCGGTCGAGGGTCCGCTCGCTCGAGCGGCTTCGGTCCCCCTCCAACGCCTCGACGCGCCGGGCCAGGGAGTGCTCGGCGCGATCGAGGCTCTTCGTCGCCTCCCGCGCGAAATCCTCCCGGAAGTCCCGCACGATCCGTTCGCGAAGCGCCTCCCGCTCCGCCGTCTCCCCGGCGACGCGGACACGCGGCGGGTGAAACCCGGACGGTGCCGCGGAAGGGCCCGCGGCGCCGGACGCGCCGGCCCCTTCCGCTTCGCCGCGCTCCCCGCGATGGAGCGCGAAAAGCACCGTTTCCTCGGCGCCTTCGGATCCCTTGCCTGTCGACCGAAGGACGAGATTCGCGCGCTTCGCCTCCTCCTCGCGCGCCCCCACGAGCAGCTCGGCGGCGGGCTCCTCGTTCGGCTCGGGGGCGATCTCCAGCCGTAGCGCCCCCGGACTCAGCTCCGCCTCCACGATCACGAGGCCGCGCAGCGGGCCCTCGAGTCCCCCAAAGCGCGTCCCTCGCGGATCGGGGGCCATGGGTAGATCGGGCGCCAGGCCGAGTGCGGCTTCCTTGCGGTCCATGTGGATCCAGAGGAAGGCCCGCGCCGCAGCACCGGACGGAGCCAGCGCGAGCGCGAGCGAGCGGGGCCCGAGCGGGACGACCCCGGTGACCCGTCGTCCGCGGAGCGATTCCGGAAGGGAACTCAACGGGACCCCCGCGCTCCGTCCGCGCCCTTCGCGGTCTTCGAAGCAGCGATCTCGGCCGTCAGGCGTCTGAAATTGTTCCGGGAGTCGGGGTAGGTCGAGTCCATGGCCATCGCGCGCCGGTAGTGATCCAGCGCCTCGTCCAGCTTCCCCTGGCGCTCGAGCACCGCGCCCAGGTTGTTCTCGGCCTGCGGAAAATTCGGCATGCGCGCGAGCGACGCGCGATAGGCCGCCGCCGCCGAGTCGGGGCGGTCGATCCGCACGTAGAGGTTCCCGAGCGCGTACAGCCCCGGCGCGTAGTCCGGAGCGACGCGGTTCAGGAGCCGGATGTGGGCGAACGCGGAGTCGCTCTGCCCCATCTCGTCCTCCGCGGCTCCCAGGTTGAGGAGCAGGTCGGGCGTCGAGGGATGGAGCGCGTAGGCGCGCCGGTAGTGGTAGACGGCGCGGGGGAGGTCCCGCTTGCCGTAGTAGTAGCCGCCCAGGATCGCGTGCACGTGCGGCGACTCGGGAGAATCGCGCAGCATCGAGAGAAAGAGCGTGCCGTCGGTCTTCCAGAGCGCGACGCGCGGAAGAAGGAGAACCAGGAACAGGAGCGGCACCGCGCCGCACGCGGCCAGGTAGGCGCGCTCCGCGCCGCGGCCCGGCAGGGCCCCCGGAAGGAGCGCGATCGCGAGCGCGAGCGCCGCGCTCGGAACGAAGAGGAATCGCTCGGCCACGATCGCTCCCGAAAGAAGGCGGACGTAGCAGAGGGGAAGCAGCGTGGCCGCATAGAGCGCGAGCGGGATGAGCCAGGGGGAGCGCCGCCGCGCGGCCCGGACGATCCCCCACGCGATCCCGGCGAGAACCAGGAGCCCGGCGAAGAAGACCAGGTCGGGGGCATGCGTCTCCACGATCTCGTGGCGGGCCGACAGCCCGACCGGGACGAACAGCAGGGGCAGGTAGCGCGCGACCACCGCGACGCTCGTCAGGATCTGGGGAACCGTTCCCTCCACCGGCGAGATGGTCGGCAGGGGCGAGGCGCGCAGCACGGCGAAGCGGCACGCGAGGTAGACGGCGCCGGCCACGGCCACGGGAAGCGCGGCGCGCGCGACGTCGCCCCAGCGCATCTTCCGGTCGCGCACCCAGAGGGCCAGCGGGATCAGGGGGGCCGCGAAGAGGCCGATCTCCTTGGCGTAGAGGCTCGGGAGGAGGATCAGCGCCGCCGGCGCGAGCTTCCACCAGGGGGTGCGGATGGCGGGCCCGAATCGCAGGGCCGCCCAGAACGCGGCGTAGAGGAAGAGCCCGCCCAGGAGGTCGGTCCGCCCGGAGATGAAGGCGACGCTCTCGGGGTGCGCCGGATGCAGGGCGTAGATCACAGCGCCCGAGGCGGCCGCGACCGGACGGCCGGTGAGCTGCGACGCGAACAGCCAGAGGAAGAGACAGGCGGCGGCGTACAGGATCACGTTCGTGCGATGGAAGGCGCGCGGGTCTCCCGGCGAGCCCGCCCAGTCCGCGGCCAGGCTGTAGAGCGTCGCGGGCCGGAAGTAGGTCCGCTTCAGCGAGACGTCGTTCAGGAGCGAATCGAAGGGAACCTTCCAGAGGCGCTCCACGTCGCTCCAGCCGTGGATGGAAAGGTGCGTGCCGACCGTGTAGTGGTCGTCCCAGACGAAGTCGAAGTCCAGCGTGCGCAGGTAGGGGAGGACCGCCGCCGCCAGCACCGCCAGCCCCAGCGCCACCGATCCAAGCGGCGAGCGGGTAGCGCTCTGCCGCTTCGGGGTTTGCGACTTGGCGGCGGCAGGCGGCGTCATGGGCGGCACGTTAGGGAGCGGATCGCGGCACGGTCAAGCCCTCGCTTCGTTGACCTGCGGGCCGCCGAGGGGTAGAGTACCCGCCTACCACGGGGGACGGTACCACCACGATGGTCCGAAGCATGACCGGTTACGGCCGGGGTGAGGCCCTGACCGACGGCCTCCGTCTCGCGGCCGAAGTCCGATCCGTAAACCACCGATTCTGCGAAGTTTCGGCGCGTCTGCCCCGCGCCTTCTCCGTGTTCGAGGGGGAGGCCCGGAAGATCGTCCAGGACCACGTCTCGAGGGGCAAGCTGACCCTCGTCGTGTCCTGGGAAGGTGGCGACGAATCGGGCGAGCCGGGTGGCGCCCTCACCCTGGACGAACGCGCGGCGGAGCGCTATGTCGAGCTGCTCCGGCGGGCGCAGTCCCGGTTCGGGCTGAAGGGCGAGATCGATCTCGGCACGTTCGCGTCGTTGCCCAACGTCTTCACGTGGGAAGAGGCTGGCCGCTCGTCGGAATTCTACCTGGCGCTCCTGCGCGACGTCGTCGAAAAGGCGACCCGCGACCTGATCCGCATGAAGGAGACCGAGGGAGAGGCGCTGAAGCGGGACCTGGTCGCGCGCGCCGGGCTGGTGCGCAGCCGCGTCGCGCGGATCCGCGAACGGGCCCCCGACCGCGTGCGCGAGACGCACGAGAAGATGAAGGAGCGCGTGCGCGCCCTCCTTTCGGAGATCGGGGAGACGCAGATCCCGGAGGACCGGCTCCTCATGGAGATCGCGCTCCTGTCCGACCGGCTCGACTGCACCGAGGAGTGCGTCCGGCTCGAAGCGCACTGCGACCATTTCCTCAAGTTCCTGGACGAAGAGTCGGCCCCGGGGCGGAAGCTCAACTTCCTGCTCCAGGAGATGAACCGGGAGATCAACACGATCGGCAGCAAGTCGAACGACGTGGCCATCGTGGAGCAGGTGGTCGAGGTCAAGGAGGAGCTCGAGCGGATCCGCGAGCAGGTCCAGAACATTGAGTGATCCGGAAGCGTTCCTGACCGACGCGTACCAGCGGTTCGTGGTCGTCGTGTCGGGACCCTCGGGTGCCGGGAAGAGCTCGTTCGTGAAGACGCTGCTGGAGCAGGGGCCCGACCTGGTCTACTCGGTGTCGGCGACCACCCGGCCGCGGCGGCCGCACGAGATCGAGGGGCGCGACTACTTCTTCCTGGCGCAGGACGAGTTCCGGCGGCGGGTGGAGGCGGGAGAGTTCGTGGAGCATGCCCGCGTCCACGGCGAGTGGTACGGGACGCTCCGCTCGCAGATCGACGACGCGCTCCGACGGGGCAAGAACGTGCTCCTGGACATCGACGTGCAGGGGGGGAAGGCGGTCCGGAACGTCTACCCCGACGGGGTGTTCATCTTCATCCTGCCTCCCTCGATGGAGGCCCTGGAAGCGCGCCTTCGCCGGCGCGCCACGGATGCCGAGGAGCGGATCCGCCTGCGGCTGGAGAACGCGCGGCGCGAGATCCCGACGGTGATGGAATACGACTATTCGATCGTGAACGACGACTTCGAGACCGCCTCCCGCCGGGCGGTCGCGATCGTCTGGGCCGAGCGGTGCCGGACCCGGCGTCGCGAAGCGGTCACGGCGGGCTCGTAGCGGGGCTTCAGCCGCGCTACTCTATTCGCAGGAGGACTTCATGGACAACCAGGCCAACGTGCTCCGATCCAGCAACATCCCCAACAAGTACGAGCTCATCATCGTGGCCGCCCGCGAGGCGCGCCGGCTGAACGAGCTCTCGCGGCAGACCGGTCTGAACGTCGGCGGCAAGGTGACGAACGTCGCCCTGGAGGAAGCCCTCAAGGGAAACGTCCTCTACCGCTATGCCGACGTGCCCGAAGACGACGAGGTGAAGGAAGAATCGCCGGCGATGCCGTCGGACGAGTGACGTCGTGGCGGAGTCCGGACCGGTCCTGACCAGCGCGCGCGTGCTCCTCGGCGTGACCGGGGGCATCGCCGCCTACAAGGCTCCCGAGCTGGTGCGCGCCCTCGCGGCGCGCGGGGCCCGGGTTTCGGTCCTGCTCACGAGGAACGCCCGGCGCTTCGTCACCGTGGACGCGCTGCGCGCCGTGACGCGCGGGCCGGTCCTCTGCGGGCTCTTCGAGAAGGAGGCGCTCGGCTCGGGCCCCTGGTTCGAGGGCGCGCCCCCTTCGCCGCTCGGCATGGCTCACATCGGCATGGCGCGCGAGGCCGACCTGGTTCTCGTCGCCCCCGCCACCGCCAACGTGATCGCGAAGGCGGCGCTGGGTCTGGCCGACGATCTCCTCTCCACGGCGCTCCTCGCCACGCGCGCTCCGCTCCTCCTGGCCCCCGCGATGAACACCGCGATGTGGGAGCACCCCGCGGTGCAGGCGAACGTCCGCGCGCTGGCCGGTCGCGGAGCCTCCATCGTCGGGCCCGAGAGCGGCGACCTGGCGGACGGCGAGCGCGGCAT
>DATJEJ010000012.1:0-7096 GCA_035496795.1 Candidatus Omnitrophota bacterium | reverse complement strand
GCTTCGAGGTGCGGCTGCTGGTCGCGGAGGCCAGATCGCCCTTCTCGAGGAGGAGCGCGGCCTGGGGAGGCGCCGCCGCGAACACCACGTGCGCCCCGCGCGTGCGGCGCACGCTGGGAGCGGGATGCCCCTCGGCCATGGCGCGCACCTCGTCCACCCACGGTCCGCCGGCGTTCACCACCGCGCGCGCTTCGACCTCGGCGTCGGTCCCCTCGATCCGGTCGTGGAAGTGGGCGCGCCAGGCGCGTCCGTCGGCGGTCTTGGCGAGGGCGATCGCTTCGGTGTGGGTCCGGATGGTCGCGCCCGCCCGTTCCGCGTCCACGGCCAGCGCGACGCAGAGCGCCGCGTCGTCCATCTGCGCGTCGGCGAAGAGCGACCCGCCGCGAAGTTCGGCCGGATCGAGCCCGGGCGCGAGCCGGAGGGCCTCCTCCGCCCCGATCCCGCTCCGCTCCGCGGCGCCGCCCGCGAGGAGGCGGTAGAGCGCGAGACCGGCGCCCACCCACCAGCGCGCGCGGCCGCGGCCGGCATAGTGCGGCAACAGGAACGGAAGGGGCCGTACGAGCTCGGGCGCGGTATGGAGGAGGATGGCGCGCTCGCGAAGCGCCTCGCGCACGAGGCGGATCTGACCGTTTTCGAGGTAGCGAAGGCCGCCGTGGATCAGCTTCGAGGTGCGGCTGCTGGTCGCGGAGGCCAGATCGCCCTTCTCGAGGAGGAGCGTCTCCAGTCCGCGCCGCGCCGCATCGCGCGCGACGGCGACGCCGTGAATCCCTCCGCCGATCACGAGGATGTCGACCACTCGATTCCTCCCCCCACGCGTCCCTGCGCGGCCGGCCGCAGTGTAGTGGAGGGCGCGGAAGGCCGCCAGATGCGATCCGTGCTAGGCTCTGCCCGCTTCGATCATCGCACGTCCGCCGCGCCGGCGCGGCACCCCCCGGGAGGAACCGCATGGCCCCGACCGCTCCCCTTGCAGGACGCCGCGCGCTCGTGACCGGAGCGACCAGCGGCTTCGGCCTCGCCATCGCGCGCCGCTTCGTGGCGGAGGGCGCGCGCGTCGTCATCACCGGCCGACGTGAGGACCGCCTGCGCGCGGTCGCCGACGAGCTGCGCGCGACGGGCGCGGACGCGACGGCGCTGGCCTTCGACGTGCGCGACCGCGCGGCGGTCGAGCGCGCGCTGGCCGACCGCGCCCTCGTGGAGAGCCTGGACATCGTGGTGAACAACGCGGGGCTCGCGGCGGGGCTCGATCCGGTTCAGACGGCCGATCCCGACGACTGGGAGCGGATGATCGACACCAACGTGAAGGGACTCCTCTGGGTCACGCGCGCCGTGCTCCCGGCGATGATCGCCAAGACGCGCGGCGACGTCGTGAACATCGGCTCGGTCGCGGGACACCAGGCCTACGGCGGCGGCTCCGTCTACGCCGCCACCAAGTTCGCCGTGCGCGCGATCACGGAGGCGCTGCGCTACGACGTGCTCGGCACCGGCGTGCGCGTGATGAACGTGGAGCCGGGCCTGGCGGAGACCGAGTTCAGCCTGGTGCGCTTCCACGGCGACCAGGCGCGAGCCAAGGCGGTCTACCGCGGCGTGCGTCCGTTGACGGCCGAGGACGTGGCCGACGCGGTCGCGTGGGCGGTCACCCGCCCCGCGCACGTCAACGTGCAGGAGATCCTCCTCATGCCGACCGACCAGGCCTCGGCCTACGCCGTGCATCGGCGCGAGGAGCCGGCGCGCTGAACCGGGCTCCCGCCCCGGTGTATACTTTTCCGATGCCCATCCCCTCGCGAACCCCTCTGGGCGCGGCCACCGCGGCGCTCGCGCTCGCCCTGGCCGCTTCGGCGCTCGCCGGAAAACCCGCGGCACTCGCGGTCCAGGAATCGGGCTCGGGCTCCCCCACGATCGTCCTCGTGCACAGCATCGGCGGGGACCGGAACGACTGGAGCGCCGTGGCGCCCCGCCTGGCGGAGCATCACCGCGTCCTGATCGTGGAGCTTCCGGGGCACGGTCAGAGTCCGCCTCCCGAGGGAACGCCGACGGTGGAGGGGGCGGCCGCATCGCTCGCCAAGACGCTCGCCGACCGCAAGGTCGAGCACGCGATCCTGGTCGGACATTCCTACGGAGCGCTCGTGGCCCTCAAGACCGCCGCGGATCAGCCGAAGCGCGCCCGCGCCGTGGTCGCGGTGGACGCGGCCACCTACACGCCCGCCGACTCGGAGCGGATCGCCGAGGCCGACCGAGTGTTGACCGAGCGGTACACGGTCTTCCTGAGCGCGGTCTACCAGGCGATGACGAAGAATCCCGCGACGGGGGACAGCCTGCTCGCGCGGGCGATGCGCGTGGAACCTTCGGTGTTGACCGGGTACTTCCACGATTCCTGGCGCGAGGATCTGCGGCCTGCGATCCGCTCGCTGAAGACCCCGGTCCACCTGGTCGCGACCGAGGGGCTATGGCCCTCCGCGGAGTCGTGGACCAGCGCCCGGAAGCGGCTGGGATACGAGACGGCCGGGCCCGCCGAGGGACATCGCGTGGCGGAATCGGCGCACATGGTCGCCCTGGATCAGCCCGATTCGCTGGCCGCCATCATCGAGGCCGTCGCCGCGCATCCCTGACGCGCCGGTCCCCCGGCCCGCGTCAGTCCCTCCGCCGGAGCACGTGGTACAGGTTCCCGTGCTCCCCGACCCGATAATCCTCCAGCGGAAACTCCTCGAAGTTGTCCCAGTAGATCGCGTCCAGCGTGAAGGGACTTCCGGCAATGAGGCGGGTCACGTCCTCGTGGGTCCAGTAGCGCAGCACGTGCTCCTCGTCGATCACGTGGCGCTCCTTCCCGCGGCGCGCCGTGATCCGGCAGTGCTGATAGGAGCGGCGCGCGCCCTCGTCCTCGCGCAGCACCTCCCAGAGAAGCGTGGTCGAGAGGTCGCCCCCCCGGTTTCCCCAGGGACCGAAGCGCGCCATCTCGGGGGGCTCGCCGCCGTACGAGAACTGCGCGACGTAGATGCCGCCGGGCCGCAACGCGCTCCCGATCCGCTCCAGATGACGGGCGACGGCATCGTCCTCGAGCAGGTAGCCGATGGAGTTGACCAGGTTGATCGCGGCGTCGAAACCGTGCGGCGGCAGGAAGGCGCTCATCTCCCCCAGCCACACCTCGCCGCCCACGGGGCGGAGCCGCTCGCGGGCGAACGCGGTCATGGCGGGACTCAGGTCGTAGCCGGCGACTTCGTAGCCCTGTTCGGCGAGGGCGCGCAGGAGCCGCGCGGTGCCGCAGCAGGGCTCGAGGACGCGCTTCACGACGCCGGCATGCCGGTTGAAGACGCGCTCCAGGAATTCGATCTCCAGATCGAGCTTCCAGCCGGTCGCGACGTCGTAGATCTCCGGGGTGCGGTATGCGAGCGACCCGGCGGGTCCGGCCGGTTCGGTGGACGTGTGGACGTCTTCAGCGGGGCTCACGGGGGATCCCCTCCCGAGCGGGGGGAAATGACAGCCGGGGCGAGCCTTTCGGCCCGCCCCGGGACATGACACGCAGAGTGGTTCGCTCGGCGGCTATGCCTTGCGGACGTTCGCGGCCTGCAGACCCTTCGGTCCGCGGACGATGTCGAACTCCAGCCGCTCGCCTTCGGCCAGCGTCTTGAAGCCCTCGCCCACAATCGCCGAGTAGTGAACGAAGACGTCCTCGCCACCCTCCTGCTGGATGAACCCAAAGCCCTTCGCTTCGTTGAACCACTTCACGGTTCCAGTTGCCACGGACAGAACTCCTCCTACTGACGGGGCGATGCGCCCCTTCCAACGACCACCCCGAGGGGCGGCACGCCCGGCCACTTTGGTCGGGCTTCCGGCGCGAGCCCCGATGTCGGAGCCGGATGCGCCGGATACAAGAAAAGCCGCAGGCGAACTCTCCTGCGGCGTGAAGACACGTTCGGTGTTTCGTACAACCGTCAGGCAACGGAAAGAGTATCGGCCGTTCCGGCCCGTCTGTAAAGGGGAAAGTGGGGTGGCGCAGGGGGCCGGTCGGAACGGGTTACGGCGGACCCTCGTAGCTGGTACACTCGCGCGCTCTCAACGGCCGCGCCGGCCCTGCCCCGCGGTCCGAGGGCGACCGACCATGGAACCATCCATCGACCGCGACCCCGCGGCCCGGCTCCTGGACACACCCGTCCGGGATCTCAAGCTCTCCCTCGCGGGCTCTCCGGTGGAGCGCCTCACGAAGCGGCTGGTGCGCGAGCTGCGCGCCCGCGGACTCAAGCGCTTCACGCCGGAGTTCTACCTCACCGACGAGTGGGGCTGCCCCTCCGGCGAGCCGGTCATCGGCGTTCCCTTCTATCTCGCCGATCGCACCCTGATGCGTTTCGAGCGGCGCATGAACGATCTCGAGAGCCCCCGCGAGATCATGATGTATCTGATCCACGAAGCGGGACACGCGTTCAACTACGCGTATCGCCTCTACCCGACGCCGGAGTGGCGTGCTACGTTCGGCCCATTCCGCCGCCGCTATCGGGACGATTACCGGCCGGTGCCGTTCAGCCGGTCGTTCGTGCGCTATCTCCCGGGCTGGTACGCGCAGAAGCATCCCGACGAGGATTTTGCCGAAACGTTCGCGGTGTGGCTGACGCAGTCGCCGGGGTGGAGGAAGCGCTACGAGGGGTGGCCGGCGCTCGCCAAGCTCGAGTACATGGAGCGCGTGGCGGCCGAGCTGGGCGACCAGGACCCGGTCGTCCCGAAGGGCCGGACCGACATCACCGTGGATGAGATGGAGCAGACGGTGCGCGAGGTCTTCCAGGAGATGTCCGCGCGGAACCGCGCGGCGCTCGAGCTGAAGCCCGACGACGATCTGGCCGACATCTTCATGAAGAAGGATCCCAAGCGCAAGAACACGCGCGCGGCCTGGCAGATCGTCGCCGAGCACCGGCTCGCCCTGGTGGATGCCATCGCGTACTGGACCGGCGTGCGCCGTCCGGTCATCCGGACCATGGTGGACGGCACCATCGAGGCGCTCCGCGCGGCCGAGTACCAGGGGATCCGCGGCCGGGAGGCCGAATATCTCATGCGACTCACGGCGTACGGCACCACCCTCGCGTTCAGCTACTTCTCGCGAGGGAAGTTTCACAACCTCTAGGAGAGGAGCGCATGGCCGAAGCCCCGTTGCGCGTGGCGGTCCTCTACGACGAGTGGCACGAGGAGAAGGAGCCCGAACCCGAGGAGCCGGTCGAGCCGCCGGCGCCCGGAAAGCGGAAGAAGCGGCGCGAGAAGCTGGACCGGGAAGAGGTATTCGAGGCGCTGAAGAAGCGCGGCCATCTGCCCAAGTATCACTGTCTCGACGGCCGCCCGCGGTCGCTCAAGGCGCTCGCGAACCTCGACGTCGACGTCATCTTCAACCTGAGCGAGTCGTACGCGGGCGACGATACGCAGGACATCGCCATCGCCGCCTATCTCGACCTGCTGGGCAAGGCGTACACCGGCTCCGGTCCGGCGGGACTCCACCTGGCGCAGGACAAGGCCGTGGCCAAGCGCCTCTTCTCCTTCCACGGCATCCGGACGCCGAACTTCGCGGCCGTCTACCAGGGGCGCCTCGACTGGTCGCACGACATCCACTTCCCCGTGATCGTGAAGCCCAAGCGCGAGGACGGCTCGATCGGCATCGAGTTCAACGCCGTCGTCGGCTCGATCAAGGAGCTGATGGAGCGGATCGACCAGCTCCACGCCGATCTCGACTCGCCGGTGCTCATCGAGGAGTACATCGAGGGGCGCGAGCTGTACGTCGGCGTCCTCGGGAACGACCAGCCCCAGGCGCTCCCGCTGGTCGAGCTGAACCTCTCCGATCTTCCGGAAGGGACGCCGCGCATCGCGGGGACCGAGGTCAAGTGGGAGCGCGGGACGGCCGCCTACAAGAAGACGAAGCTCCGCCTGCCCGACGACATTCCCGAGGAATTGGTGGCCGAGATCCAGGACACGGCGTGCAAGGCCTGCCGCGCGCTCGAGGTGCGCGACTACGCGCGCGTCGACATGCGGCTCAAGCCCGACGGCACCTGGTACACGCTGGAGGTGAACCCCAACCCCTGGCTCCACTCCACCGCCGAATTCGTCCTCGCGGCGCGGCAGTCGGGGCGCGACCAGGCCGGGCTCATCGAGGAGATCGCGCTGATGGCGCTGGCGCGGCATCGCCGGCGCCGAGCGCGCCGATCACATTGAGCGTGATCCGCTCCGCGTCCTGCTGCCGGCGCTTCGGACGAAGCGCCGGCGAGCCCCAGTCGTCCAATCCCCACGCCCACTGGACCGATCCTGTCGAGAAGACGACCGCCCCCGAGGGCGCCCGGTAGACGGTCGCTTCCGAGTTCTCGGTGGTGCCGTCCTTGAAGCGGATGGGCGATCGCGACAGCACTTCGAGTCCGGGCGGCGACCACTTGCCGTAGAGCGAATCGCCCAGGAACGAGCGATCGGTCTCGTAGCCGACCAGCCCCGTCAGCGCGCGCGTGGTTCCCTTGGCGACGCCCGTTCCCCGGTAGATCCACGAGCTCCGCATCGCGGGTATCGGAAGGAAGTCGGCCTCGACGCTCTCTTCCCCGCGCGCCGTCATGACGCCGAGCAGGGCGACCTCGGGCCGGCGCGGATGGAGGTTCCGGAAGCGGACCGTGAGGTCCCGGTCGGCGGCGGTGTCGAAGAGCGAATCGCGCGTGTGGTCCTTGGAGCAGAAGAGGACGCGGCTTTCGGCGCCGCCCGGCGAGGGCTCCACCCGGATCTGCCAGTAGCCCGCGTTCGCCCCGAACAGGGCGAGGCCGGTCCCGGCGTCGCGCGCCCGCTCCAGCGCATCGCGCATGAGGCGCGACCAGTACTCGGGATGCCCCGCGATCAGGAGCCCCCGCCGGCCGGCGGTCAGGGCGGAATCGGCGAGATCGAGATCGGCCGCGTAGGCGGTCTCGATCCCGTTTCGCTCGAGCCAGCGGATCATGGGGTACTCCCACCCCGCCTTTCGCGCGGTGTGCGGCGTCGTGAGCAGCTCCCCCCCGCCCAGGCCCCGCCAGGCGCCCGGACCCGACCCGTAGGGACGGTCGTAGGATACGCGGAGGGCGCGAGCCTGCCGGCGGCTGTTGAAGTCGTAGAGACTGGTTCC
>DATJEJ010000011.1:0-15487 GCA_035496795.1 Candidatus Omnitrophota bacterium | reverse complement strand
GCGGTCGAGGCGCTGGACGACGCCTTGAACCACCGGTCGGGGCTGCTCGGCGTCTCGGGGATCTCCGGAGACTTCCGCGCCGTCGCCGCCGCGGCGCATGGGGGCCACGAGCGGGCGCGGCTCGCGCTGGCCATCTACGCGGACCGGGCGCGCGCGGTCGTGGGGAGCCTCGCCACCGCGATGGGAGGGATCGATGCGCTCGTCTTCACGGCCGGGGTCGGCGAACACGCCGCGTCGATGCGCGCCGACATCGGCCGCGGGCTCGAGTTCCTGGGATTGGAGATGGACCAGGACCGCAACGCCGCCGCCGTGCCCGACGCCGAGGTCTCGCTCGCCGGATCGCCGGGCCGCGTCCTTGTGATTCAGGCTCGTGAGGACGTGATGATCGCGCGCGCGGCGCGCACCGCGATCGGCTGAGGGGGAGCGGCAGTTGTCGCCACGACGGCGCCGGGCCATTTTTGAAAATTATTGTTGTTTTTCATTACATGATCGCACACGCTTCTTCCATGCGCTCCCCGTCCCGCACCCTCATCGCCGATCGCGCCCAGCTCCGGGCCCTCGCTTCCCCGGCACGCCAGGAGCTTCTCGACCTCCTCGTCCGGGCGGGAGCCGCGTCGGCGGCGGAGCTGGGCCGGCTGGTCGGCCGTCCCGCCGACGGGCTGTATTACCACCTCCGCGCGCTCGAACGGGTCGGACTGATCCATGCGGACGGCCTCGAGGAGGGGACGGGCCGGAAGGGGGCGCGCTATCGCGCCGTCCATCGGGAGCCCGCGATCCGCCACGACGCGACACCCGGAGGCAACTCGCGCGACGTCACCGCCATCGTCGCCTCGATGCTCCGCCTGGGGGCCCGCGACTTCCGGCGGGCCTCGGCGCTACCCGGAGTGCGCACGCAGGAGCCGGGGCGCGAGCTCTGGGCGCTTCGCGTGACGGGGCGGCTCACGCCGGCCCAGGTGACCGAGGCCAATCGAGCCATTCGCGCGCTGCGCGATACGGTCGGACGGCCGGGCGGCAAGGGTAAGCTCTACGCCATCACCATCCTGCTCGCGCCGCTCGAGCATCGCGCGCGAAAGCGGCAGCGGCGGCCGCGGAAGAAGCGCCCATGACCCTCGCTCGGCTCGCTCTGGCCGTATCGCTGGGAGCCGGCCTGGCGCGTGCTGCGTCGCCGGCCGCGCATGCCGCGCCGGCCGCCGCACCGGCGACGGCATTCCTCACGTACGAATCGGGCGTTCTCGTCGGCGTCGACTGGGTCGACCGCGCCGGATCGGAGGTCCACACCCGAAGCGTCCTCATGCAATCCAGCATCATCGACGCCACCGTCACGATGCGCGAGGACGGCACCGCGGCCCGCTCCTCCACCGTGCTGCAGGCGGCCGGAAGCGCTCCCCGCGACCCCATGTCGCGCACCTTCCCCGAGGGAACGATCTACTGGTCGGACATGACCCCGGCGTCCATCGAGGAGGCGATCCAGCGAGCGCGCTTCCTGGGGCAGGACGCGATCCGGCTTCCGGCCAGCTCGCTCTTCCGCGACAGCCGTGACGAAGTCGAGGTGGCGCGCGTCGATTCCACGGACTGGGTGGTGCGTTGCCACGGCAAGCGCTACGAAGTGCTGACCGACCGCGAAGGCCGGATGCTCTCGGCGACGCTCCCCGAATACGGCGTGACCATCGAGCGCCGCGACGGCTTTCGCGCCGACCAGTACCCGCTCTGGAATCCGAATGGGGCACCGCCCGACGGCGCCTATCGCGCGGCCGACGTCTCGATCCGGGCGCCGCAGGGGCACGTGCTCACGGGAACCCTGACCATGCCTCCCGGTCGGGGTCCGTTTCCGGCGGCGGTGCTGATCACCGGGCTCTCCCCCAACAATCGGAACGAGGGGGATCCGCCCTGGATGGCGCTGCGGGATATCGCGGACGCTCTGACGCGGCGCGGCATCGCCGTGCTGCGCGTGGACGACCGCGGCGTGGGCGCCTCGACGGGCGACCGGGCGTCCTCCACCACGCTCGACGAGGCGGCCGACGTGCGCACCGAAATCGCATGGCTGCGCTCCCGGCCGAAGATCCGACGCGAGCGCGTGGCGCTGGTCGGCTACAGCGAGGGCGGGCTGATCGCGCCGATGGTCGCCTCCGATGACCCCTCGGTCGCGGCCGTCGTGACGCTCGCCGGACCGGGCGTTTCGGGGGCCGAGGTCGCGCGCTACCAGATCACCGCGGCGGTGACGCGCGACACGACGATCGCGCCGGCGGACCGTGAGGCTGCCGTCCAGCGCGAGCTGAACGACACCCTGACCGTGCGCGAGCGGAGCTATCTCGCCATCGACCCCATCGCCTATGCGCGACGCGTCCGCTGTCCCGCGCTCATCGTGCAGGGTGGAAACGACCAGCACATTCCGGTGCGCTCTGCGGAGCGTCTCGCGTGGGCGATGCGCGCATCGGGCAACCGCGACGTGACGGTTCGGATCGTCCCCGGCGTGAGCCACTCGCTCCTGCCCGACGTGAACGGCTTGAGCAGCGGCTGGGTCTATCTCCCGGCGTTCGGGACCTCACCCGAGATCCTGCGCACGGTGGGCGAGTGGCTCTCGGCCCGGCTCACCGCCCTGAACTCCGCGTCTCCGAGCGGAGCCGCTCGGCCAGCTCGGGGGTGAGCGCCCCGCTCTCCAGGCGAAACTCCCAGTTCCCCTCCGGCACGGACGGCGTGTTCATCCGCGCTTCGCTCCCCAGCCCCAGGACGTCCTGAACGGGAACGATCGCCCGCTCGGCCGCGGAGCGGTAGAGCGCGAGGATCATCCGCCACACGATATCGCCGCCGTAGCCGCCGACCGTCTCGAGCGCGCGGACCCGTTCCCATTCCGGCGCCTTGTCGAACCATCCCCGCGTCGTGTCGTTGTCGTGCGTTCCCGTGTACGCGACGCAGTGCTCGGGGTAGCGGGAGGGATGGTGCAGGCTGTCGCCGGAATCGAATCCGAACTGCATCACGCGCATGCCCGGAAGCCCGGTCGCCGCCAGGAGCGCGCGCACGTCCTCGCCGACGATCCCGAGATCCTCGGCAACGAACGGGAGTCCTCCGAGCGCGGCGCGCGCCGCGTCGAAGAAACGCTCCCCCGGCCCGGTCTCCCAGTGGCCGTCGACCGCCGTCACGGCCTCGGCGGGAATCGACCAGTACGATGCGAAGCCCCGGAAGTGGTCGAGCCGCACGAGATCGAACTTCAGAAGCTCCGCGCGCAGCCTCCGGATCCACCACGCGAATCCGTCCGCTTCCAGCCGGTCCCAGCGATAGAGCGGGTTCCCCCAGAGCTGCCCGGTCGCGCTGAAGTAGTCGGGCGGCACGCCGGCGACGTCTGTGGGCCGAAAGGCCGCGTCCAGGCGGAACCATTCCGGCGCGGCCCATACGTCCGCGCTGTCGAAGGCGACATAGATGGGAATGTCCCCGAGGATCGCGATCCCCCGGGCGCGCGCCGCATCCCGGACCCGATCCCACTGGCGGAAGAAGAGCCATTGAAGGTACGCTTGATAGTCGATCTCGTCCCGCAGCGCGCGGCGGGCCTCCTCGAGCGCGGCGGGACGGCGGCTGCGGAGCGCGGGCTCCCACTCGGTCCAGGGCGCTCCGTCATGGGTTCGCTTCAGGGACGCAAAGAGCGTCCAGTCGTCGAGCCAGTCGGCCTGGGACGGGGCCGCACGGAACGCGGCCAGCTCGTCCATCGCGCGCGGGTCTCCGCGCGCGGAATCCCACGAGGCGCGAAGCAGGGGCTCGTTTCGCCGCGCGGCCGCGGCATGGTCCACGCGCGCGCCCGCGGCCTCCGGAGGAGCCGCGGAGGCGACATCGATCAGGAGCGGATTTCCGGCCCGGGTGGAGATGCCCGAGTAGGGGGAGTTGCCGGGGCCGGTGGGGCCGAGCGGGAGCACCTGCCAGATCGACTGGCCCGCCGCGGCAGCCCAGTCGAGAAAGCGGTCCACCTCGGGGCCCAGGCTGCCGATCGGCCCCGGACCGGGCAGCGACGTGGGATGGAGAATCAGCCCCGCCGCGCGGCGCGTCATGCGCGCGGCGAGACGCGGCGCCGGAAAAGGATCGACGCGGCCATCGCGATAGTCTACAAGGGAACCCTTCACCGTGACGAGACGACTTCGACCATGACGACGCACCGCGAACGCCGCGCATGACGCCGATGCCGCCCATTCCGCCGCGGCTTGGCCGCCTGGTCGAGCTGGCCCAGAACCTCTGGTGGAGCTGGAATCCCGAGGCGCGCGAGCTGTTCCGCCGCATCGACACGCCGCTCTGGCGCCAGACGCATCACAATCCCGTCCGCCTCTTACAGGAAATCACCCCCGAGCGGCTCTCACAGGCCGCCGCCGATCCCGAGAACGCCCGCCTCTACGACCAGGTCATGACGGCGTTCGATCAGGCGCTCGCCGGAAAGCCGTCGTGGTGCTCGCAGCGCTATCCGGAGCTGAGCGACAAGCTGGTCGGCTTCTTCTCGGCGGAGTACGGCGTGCATCAGTCGCTCCCCTTCTACGCGGGCGGCCTCGGGGTGCTCGCGGGAGACATCGCGAAGGAGGCGAGCGACCTCGGCATCCCCATGGTCGGCGTCGGCTTCATGTACCCGCAGGGGTACTTCCGGCAGCGCGTGAACGCCGAGGGGCGGCAGGAGGAGATCTACGAACAGATCGACCGGAACAAGGTTCCGGTGGAGCACGTGCTGGCGCCGGACGGCAGCCGCCTCACGATTCCCCTGTCGCTGCCCGACCGCACGGTGCTCGTCGAAGCCTGGCGGGTGCGCCTGGGGCGGACGATGCTCTATCTGCTCGACACCGATCTCGACGAGAACGCCCCCTGGGACCGCGAGCTGACGGCGCGCCTCTACGGCGGCGATCAGACCGTGCGCCTCTTACAGGAGATCGTGCTCGGCGTCGGAGGCGTGCGGCTCCTCCGCGCGCTCGGGTTGAAGCCCGCCATCTGGCACGCCAACGAAGGGCACACCGCGTTCATGATGCTCGAGCGGGCGCGCGAGGCGCTGGCCGAGGGCCGCGGCTTCGACGAAGCCGTCGCCGGGGTGCGGGCCGCGTCGCTCTTCACCACGCACACGCCGGTGCCGGCGGGGCACGATGCGTTCCCGATGGACATGGTCGAAGCGCAGCTCTCGCACGTCGAGGGCTTCGGCGGTCCTCTGGATTCGCTGCGCGGCCGCCTCCTCGCGCTGGCCGAGTACCACGGCGGCTTCAACATGACCGTGCTCGCGATGCGGCTGGGCGGACGCGTGAACGCGGTGAGCCGGCGGCACGGCGAGGTGACCCGCCGGATGTGGGCCTCCCTCTGGCCCGGCACGCCCGAGTCCCAGATCCCGATCGCCGCGATCACGAATGGCGTGCACGTTCCCACCTGGATCGGGTCGGAGACGAACCGGCTGCTCCGGAAACGCCTGGGGGCGGACTGGATGACGCGGCACGACGACCCCAAGCTCTGGGCGACCGCGTCCGACGTGCTCCCCGACGAGGCGCTCTGGCAGACGCGCTGCGCGCTGAAGCAGGCGCTGCTCGAGTACATGCGCGATCGGGTGCGTTCCCGCTGGTCGCAGGACCGTGTCGAGCCGGGGCAGACCGTGGCGTTCGGCTCGATGCTCGATCCCGAGGCGTTCACGATCGGCTTCGCGCGCCGCTTCGCCACCTACAAGCGCGCCGACCTCATCCTGCACGACATGGAGCGGCTGAAGCGGCTGCTCACCGATCCGCGCCGCCCGGTGCAGATCGTCTTCGCCGGAAAAGCGCATCCCGCCGACGAAAACGGCAAGCAGGTGCTGCAGTCGGTCTACCGGGCCGCGCGCGATCCGGAGATCGCGGGACGCATGGCGTTTCTCGAGGACTACGACATGCACGCGGCCCACTGGCTGACGCAGGGGGTGGACCTGTGGCTCAACAACCCGCGGGCGCCGCTGGAGGCGAGCGGGACGAGCGGCATGAAGGCGGGGCTGAACGGGATCCCCAGCGCGAGCATCCTCGACGGCTGGTGGGTCGAGGGCTACGAGGGAGGGAACGGATGGGCTTTCGGTCCCAAGCCGGGCTCCGAGGCGGCGGACGAAGCCGATCCGGGCGCGGCCGACGCCCGCGACGCCGAGTCGCTCTACCGCGCGCTCGAGGAGAAGATCGTGCCCCTGTTCTACGAGCGAAACGGCGACGGCCTGCCCCATGGCTGGCTGCGCGTGGTGCGCCGCGCGATGCAGACCGTCACGCCGGCGTTCTCGGCCCGCCGCATGATGAAGGAATACGCCGAGCGGATGTACCTCCCCGCGGTCACCTCGCCCGAGGAAGAACAGCGCCGCCCCGAGGGCGTCCCCGCGCCCTGACGCCCCTCCCCGTTTTGGGGTAGAGTCGTCCCTCCATGCACGGAATCGAAGCCGCCGATTTCCTGACCGTCGGGCTCCTGGTCCTCCTGGAAGCGGCCTTGAGCGCGGACAACGCGCTGGTCCTGGCCGTCCTGGTCCTGCCGCTCCCGCGGGAGCAGCAGACGCACGCGCTGCGCTACGGCATCATCGGGGCCTTCGCGTTCCGGATCGTCGCGACGCTTTTCGCCGTCCACTTGATCGCCTGGTCGTGGATCAAGCTGATCGGCGGTCTCTACCTCCTCTATCTCCCGTGGAAGCACTTCTCCCACCACGAGTCGAGCAGCATGCCGAGGGCGGCCACCGCCATCCTCGGGCTCTCGGTGTTCTGGAGCACCGTGGTGCGGGTGGAGCTGACCGACGTGGTGTTCGCGATCGACTCGATCCTGGTCGCGGTCGGCATGTCGCGAAAGCTCTGGGTCGTGATCTCGGGCGGTCTGCTCGGCATCCTCGCGATGCGCGTCCTGATCGGACAGGTGCTGGGCCTGGTGCGGCGCTACCCCGCCATCGTGGACGGCGCGTACGTCATCGTGGCCTGGGTCGGCGTGAAGCTCCTCGTCGAATACGCGCACGCGATGCACTGGATCCAGTTCGAATTCCCGCGTGCCGTCGCGATCGGGGTCGTCCTGGTGCTCTTCGTGCTCAGCGCCATCTACGCGGTGCGGAAGGAGCGGAAGCGCCCCCCGGAGAAGGCGCCCGCCGAGGAGGGTGCGGAGTGACGCACCCGGCGTCGGGCGCGGGATCCTGGCGCACCAGGACGCGAAGCCGGGCTCCATCCTGCCTCCTGGCTCTCGTCCTGACATCGCTCTTCGCCGCGCCGGGGGACGCCGCGCTCCTCCCCTACCGGGACGCCTCCGACCTCGTCGCGACCACTCCGGGGACCGACGACGGAGCCCTGGGCGCGACGATCAACCCGGCGCAGTGGGGCCTGCTGGAACGGCCCGAGCTCTCGGGCTTCTGGTATGACCGTGAAACGGCCGGCGGCGTTCGCGCACCCGGCTCCTGGGGCCTGGCGGCCGGCAGCGGCCTCGGCCTCGCCCTGCGGCGAACCGACCGCCACGACGATGGGACCGTGCCGGGTCCGCTCGTGCCGGGAAAGAACCACGTCACCGACTATCAGATCGGCCTGGGGTTCGGAACCCCGGCGCATGCGAACGGGATCGCGCTCGGCTTCTCGGGACCTGGTAAGGGCGCGTTCGGCCGCTCGAGCTTCCTTACCTTCGGCAGCGTCCGGCGGCCCACGCGCTGGCTCAGTACCGGCAGCACGTTCCGCCTCTCGCTGGACGACCGGGATCGGGATGGATCCATGGACGTGGGGATCCGCCCGCTCTCCGATCCGCGGCTGGAGCTGTTCGGCGCCTACGCGCTCCATCGCGACCAGCGATGGGACGACGGAGACCTGACGGGAGGCGTTGCGATCCGCCCCTTCCCGGGGCTCTTCGCCTCCGCCCGCTGGGAGCGCGACGATCGGCTGCAGGTGACGCTGGGGGTGGCCGTCGGGCGCGCCGCGTTCCGGGCTTCGCCCCGCTATCGCGGCGGCGATCGAGCGCAGACCGCCTATGCGGTCCGCCTGAGCTCGCCCGAGCGGGGATTCGACCTCGACCGCGTCATGACTCCGAAGCGCCGCACCCTGGCTCTCGATCTGCGCGGCCACATGGTCTACCAGTCCTACCGCTACTTCGACCAGGACGCCCGCCCGCTCCGGGAGGTGACCGAGCGGATCCAGTTCGCCGCCGACGATCCCACCGTGGGCGGCGTGGCGGTCAAGCTTTCCGGCTTCGAGGGGAACCTCTCGATGGCCTGGGAGCTCCGCGAGAAGCTGATGGCGCTGCGCCGCGCCGGAAAGCGCGTCACCGTGGTCTGCGACAACCTCGGCGCGCCGACCCTCTATGTCGCCAGCGCGGCCGACCGGATCGTCATGGACCCGCGAGGCTCGATGATCCTTCCCGGCGTGGCCGCGTCGCGCACCTACTACCGCGATCTCCTGACCAAGCTGGGCATCGGTTTCGAGGAGTGGCGCTTCTACACCTACAAGTCCGCGATGGAGACCTTCTCGCGGGACCGCATGTCCGAGGCGGATCGGGAACAGTACGGGGCCATCGTCCGAGCCACCTACGACGAGCTGGCGCGCGCCTTCACGTCCAGCGGACGCGCCACGCGCGCGGAGTTCGACCGCGTCGTGAACGAGGAGCCGTACATCCCCGCGTCGCGCCTGCTGGAGCTGCATTGGGTGGACGCGCTGGGGCGCTGGGAGGACCTCGAGCGGGCCGAGGTCGGCGCACCCGCGATGAAGCCGGTCGGATACGGCGCCCTGCGCGAGCTTCGGTGGGAGCCCCGGGAGCGGTGGGGCAACGATCCGACGATCGCGGTCGTCTATCTCGTGGGCGACTGCGCCATGGACGAGGGGATCCGCGCCCGGGCCAGCTCGGAGGCGCTCCGCGACTACCGCAAGGATCGCCGCGTCCGAGGCGTGGTGCTGCGGGTGGACTCGCCGGGAGGCGACCCGCTGGCCTCCGACGTCGTGGCGGAGCAGACGCGGAAGCTCCGCCAGGCGAAGAAGCCCGCCGTCGTGAGCCAGGGACGCGTGGCGGCCAGCGGCGGCTACTGGATCAGCATGGACGGGGACGCCATCCTGACCTCCCCCTTCACGCTGACGGGATCGATCGGGGTGATCGGCGGTTGGGCCTGGAACGAGGGCTTTGGGAAGAAGACCGGCCTCACGTCGGACCACGTGCAGGAGGGGAAGAGCGCCGACCTCCTCGGCGGGCTTCGCATCCCCTTCCTGGGTGCGACGTTGCCGGAACGAAACCTGGACGAGGGAGAACGCCGTCTTATCCGTAGGTCGTTCGACGAGCTCTACACCGACTTCACCGGCAAGGTGGCGTCGGCGCGGGGGCTCACGACGGAACGGGTGCGGCAGATCGCCGAGGGCCATGTCTACGACGGCGCCGCCGCGATCCCGTTGAAGCTGGCCGACCGCGAGGGCACCCTGGACGACGCGATTGCCGAGGCGAAGCGCCGGGCGGGAATCCGGGCCGGCGAGCGGGTGCGCGTGGTGGAATATCCCGCGCGGCCGCTCTTCCGGCTCCCGTCGTTCCTGAGACCTCCGGGCGTTGGCGCCGGGGGCTGGGAGCCGGCAGCCGCCGAGTCGCCGGTGCCGGACTTCCCGCTCGAGGCGCGGGCGCTCCAGTCGATTCTCGACCGTCCCGGCCGTCCGCTGCTCGTCACCCCGGGGCCGCTCCTCCCCGACGAGCCCGAGCCGGTCCGCTAGGGCCGGCCCGCCGAGAGACCGCGCGCGCCCGGCCGGCGCGCAACCGGAGTCCGAAGCGCCGCTCATGTCCAACGCCACCATCGGCTCCATCTACCTGCTGGTCGCGGGGCTCGTCTTCCTCCTCGGCTTCGTGATCCTGCGCGAGGCCCCGCGGGAGCGATTGAACCGCGCCACGGCCCTCATGCTGTTCTTCGCGGGGCTCGGCTCGGTGCTCGGCGCGATCGGCTTCATCCTGGAATCGCTCTCGGCGGCCCGCGCCGGCAGCAACGACCTGCTGCGCTCCTTCAACTATCTCTGGGAGCTCTTCTTCCCGTCGCTCCTCTATTTCGCCTGCGTCTTCCCCTCGGAGAATCGCCTGGTCCGGCGCGTTCCCTTCGCGGTCGGATGGATCTTCGCGCCCCACGTGGCCCACCTCTGCTTCATGGTGCTCGCCTCGCAGGGTGCGCTGTGGGGACGGGTCGCGGCGGCGATGGCGAAGAGCCCCGCCTCCGGCGTCTTCACCTATCTCCGTATCCCGTTCGAGCTGATCTTCCGCTTCCACCAGCTCCTCTTCTCGATGGTGAACCTCTTCTACATCGCGGCGGCCCTCACGCTGCTCTGGCTGAGCTTCCGGCGCACGACGAACAAGCTGATCCGAGCGCAGGTGCGCACGATCTTCTCGGGGCTTGCCTCCTGCGCCGGGCTCTATGCGATCGCCGTCCCGATCCCCACGCTGCTGAACCACGCCTGGCCGCCGGTCGTCCGCTCCGCGCTGATCGTGGCCGCGCTGCTCCTGGGCTCGGGCTCCATCGCCTACTCGATCGTGCGCCATCGCTTCCTGGACGCGAACCTGATCGCGCGGAAATCGATCCTCTACGCGGTCACGTCGGGGTTCCTGATCGGCGTCTACATCACGATCATCCGGCAGGTGGACGCGATGCTCGTGACCACGCCCGGCTACGACACCACGGTGTTCAAGACCGCGATGCTCCTCCTGGCGCTCGTCCTCTTCCAGCCGATCTTCTCCTGGCTGGAGGACGTGCTCGACCGGTACTTCCTGCGCGACCGCGGGGACCATCGCACCCTGCTCCGGCGCATGAGCGCCGAGGTGCTCACCGTGCTCGAGCTGGACACCCTGGCGGAGAAGATCCTCGCCACGCTGCGCGACGGCGTGCCGGCGCGGACCACGGTGCTCCTGATCGTGGCCGACCGCGGCGCCTCGATCGCGCGCGGGTTCGGCGGCAGCGTCGATCTCGGGGAGATCGCGGGCATCCCGCGCACCGCCCTCGCCACGCTCTTCGACGGCGTGCCGCTCCTGCGCCGCGAGGAGGTGCGCCCGCGGTGCGAGGAGCGCGGCGTGAGCGAGGCGCTGGATCCCCTGCTCCGCACCGAACCCTATCTCCTGTTCCCGCTCCGGCACGCCGGCGAGCTGCTCGGGCTGATCGCGCTGGGGCGGAAGATCACGGAGATGCGCTACACCGCCGAGGAGAGCTCCCTGCTGCAGACGCTCGCCAATCAGTCGAGCGTCGCGATCAAGAACGGCTTCCTCTATCGGGAGAACCTGGCCAAGTCGATCCTCGAGGAAGAGCTGGCGGTGGCCCGCCGGATCCAGCAGCAGTTCCTGCCGCTGACGCTTCCGCGCATGGCGGGACTCGACCTGGCCGCGCTGAACGTGCAGACGCGCGAGGTGGGCGGCGACTACTACGATCTGGTGGACGTCGGCGGCGGCGAGTACCTGGTCGTGATCGCCGACGTCGCGGGAAAGGGGGTGCCGGCGGCGCTCCTCGCCTCGATGGTCCAGGCGTCGATCCGGACCATGGCCCAGGACCGGAAGCCGGTGGGCGAGCTGATGGGGCGGCTCAACCGGCTGGTGTTCGACGCGACCCCCGACGACCGCTTCGCGACCTGCTTCCTCGCGCGGATCGGCGGGCCGGGGCCGGCCTTCTCCTTCTCGAGCGCGGGGCACAACTACCCCATCGTCATTCCCGCCGCGGGGGGGTGGCGCTACCTGGAAGAGGGGGGCATCCCCCTGGGAGTATGGCCCGAGTTCTCGTATCCCGAGGCCTCCGCAAGCCTTCAGGCCGGCGACTCGCTTCTCCTCTATACCGACGGCATCACCGACGCCCGGAACCGGGACGGCGAGGATTACGGCGAGGAGCGGCTCCAGCGCCTGGCGTCGGATCTCCCCCGAGACTATTCGGCCGAGCAGATCGTCCGGGCCGTGGCCGACGACGTCTCCAGATTTACGGGCGGCGCCGATCAGGCGGACGACATTACCCTGGTGGCGCTTAAGACCCGGTGATGCCACCGGCCCGGACGGTGACTACGTGGGATTACGGAAGGCGCGCCCCCGTGCGGGATTTGCTACAGTAGCGATATGGGCGCGCCCCACGGGTCACCCTCCCTGAACAACGAGAACGCCGTCCGCCTGGTGATCGGGAGCCGCTTCGAGAACCTCGCGGTGGTGCACGCCCTGATCGAAGGAATCGCGCGCGAGCGCAAGATCGACGAAGACACCACGCAGGCCCTCCTCTACGCCGTCATCGAAGCCGGCACCAACGCCATCCAGCACGGCAACGTCTTCGCCGAGGACAAGTCGGTGACGTTCGAGTTTCATGTCGTGGACGGAACGCTGGTCGTGCAGGTGGACGATCGCGGGAAGGGCTTCGATCCGACCAAGGTGGGCAATCCCACCGACGAATCCTCGCTGCTCGAAACCCACGGGCGCGGGATCTTTCTGATGAAGCAGCTGGTCGACGACGTGTCGTTCGACGTGCGCCCCGATCACGGGACGACGGTGCGGTTGAAGAAGGCGCTGGCGAAGCGGTGAGCGGGGCGGGTCACCGCCCCGGGTGGCCCATCGTGAACGCCAGCTTATGCAAGGCCCTCTGAATGGCCATGCGGGCCGAGTCCGGACTCGGCCGGCCCATGAGAGCCGCGATCTCCTCGTAGCCCAGGTCGAGCTCGATCCGGAGGTGAAGCAGCTGGCGCTCCTCCTCGCCAAGCCGCAGCATCGCCTCCTCGAACCGCCGAATCACGTCGGCTCCGATCGCGTGCTCGAGCGGCGAGGGGCCGCGATCGACGAGATCCTCCGAGGTCGCAGGGCTGCCCTCGCGGCGTCTCGCCCAGCGGACCTGATCGCGGATCCGGTTCAGGATCGCCTGTCGCACGTAGGCTTCGAACCCGCCGGGGCCGCGGACCTCGATCGACCCGATGTTCTCGAGGGCTCGGAGCAGCGTCTCCTGGACGAGATCACCGGTGTCGAACAGCGATCGTGCCACCGAGGGCAGGCGCCCGGCGGCCCAGCGCTCCAGGCGTGGCCGGTATCGCGCAAACAGGGCCTCCAGGGCATCCCGTCGTCCCTCCTTCGCCCCCCGAAGCAGATCCTGAGTTCGAACGAGTCCGACGCCTTCCCCGGTCATGTTCCGCCTCCCGAAGTGAAGCCCATTCTTGCCAGAAGAACGGGCCATCTCGGATCGGAATGCAGCGAGCGGTAGCTCGCGTCGCCTCTCAGCTCCGCCAGCCCGAAGTCGCGACGCTCGTAGGCCCGATCCAGCGCCGCGAACGCGGCGTCGGCCTCACCTCGGATCGCGTGGACCCGCGCGATCTGGACTTCATAGATGGGGACGCGGGCGTGCGCTTCGGCCAGGGCCCGAAGGGCCCCGTCGGACTCCCGCCGATTCCCTCGCACGTGGTGGACGATGGCGAGCGCGTACCAGCGCTGGCCCTCGTCCGCCTCCCGCTGCGCCTCCTCCAAAGCCTCCTCGTGACGGCCTTGGTCGAGCAGCGCCATGGCGATGAACGAGTGCGTCAGATAGCGCTCCGGCGCCAGCTCGAGAGCCCGTCGCAGCGCGGTTTCGGCTTCGACCGAGCGGCCGGCCCGATACAGCATGAGGCCGTAATTGGAATAGGCCGTCGCACTCAAGGGATCCTGCTCGACAGCTCTACGTTGGAACGCGAGGGACTCTTCAAAGCGACCCAGGACCATCGCCAGCACCGCCGCCCCGTTCAGGGTGACTGAATCGCCGGGGGCCAGCTCGAGCGCGCGCCTGAAGGATGCCTCTGCCCCCTCCCAGTCCCAATCGTGGAATTTCTGAATCGCTCCCATGCGCGCGTGGGCTTCCGCCAGCCTCGGCTCGATCGAGAGCGCACGTCGGACCGCGTCGCGCGCTTTTTCGATGGCCTCCGCTTGAGGTCGGAGGCCATAGGAGGCCGCCCTTCGGTAGGTTCCTCCGAGCTCGGCCCAGGCCAGCGCGAAGTTGGGATCGAGAGCCACCGCCCGTTCCAGGTGCTCGAGGGCCTTGCCGACGTCCTCGCGCGTCAGTCGGTTCCCAAAGTGGCGACCCAGCAGATACAGCCGGTGGGCCGCGGGATCCGAGGAGCGTCCCACCGCCGCGGCGGCGAGCTCCGAGCGCCCCTCGGAGGGGGGGGGCTCGGGGACGCGCAGCGCCACCCGCAGCTCGTTCACGGCCGACTGCGCGATGTCGTCCTGGACGGCGAAGATGTCGTCCAGCGTACGGTCGTACGTCTCCGACCAGATGTGCAGGCCATCCGAAACCATGACGAGCTGCACGGATATCCGGATCCGATCGCCCGACCGACGGACGCTTCCGTCCAGGACCATGTCCACGTTCAGGGCGCGGCCGATCTCGCCGATAGTGGCCTGTCGATCGCGGAATCGGAATGCCGAGGTGCGCGCCGCCACACGCATCCCGCGAATCTTGCCGAGCATCCCGATCAAATCGTCGGTCAGGCCGTCGGAGAAATAATCATCTTCGTGATCGGGGCTTCGGTTGACGAATGGGAGCACCGCGATCGAGGGCTGCGGCCCGTTATCGGCGTACGGGAGGGAACGGAGCCTTGCCATCAGATCCGAAGCGCTGCGGATCCGCTCGGAGGGGTTGGGACTCATGGCGGCGAGAATGGCTGCGACCAGATCCCGGGGTGCGTCGGGACAGATCGCGTGAAGAGACCGGGATGGCCCGTGCGCAGCCTCCTCGCGGAGCGCTGCCAGGGTGCGAGCCTCGAACGGCGCCCGGCCGGCCAAGGCCCACCAGAGCGTGACGCCCAGCGCGTAGAGATCGGACAAATGGGTCGGCGCCGCTCCGGCAAGAAGCTCGGGAGCCATGAACAACGGCGTGCCGGACATTCGAGGCGCGGCATCGTCGAGCGAAGCGCGCCAGCCCAGACCGAAATCGGTGAGGAGGACTCGCTCCCCCTCCAGCAGGATGTTGGCCGGCTTGATGTCGCGGTGGACCAGGTCGGCCGCATCCAGCGCCTCGAGCGCAGAGGAAAGCTGCAGCCCGATGCTCGCCACGCTCCGAGGCGGCAGTGGCCCCACTCGTTCGATCTCGCGGGCCAGGGTGATCCCCGGAACACAGTCCATCCACATTCCGACCCGGCCCTGATCCTCTCCGATCCCGAACACGGTGACGATCCCGGGGTGGCGAACGCGCGCCAGGGCGCGGGCCTCGTTCAGGAGGGCCGTGGGGTTCTCCTCGGACATTGCGGAGGGCTGGAGGAACTTGAGCGCGACCTGTCGCTGAAGGGTGGCGTCCCACGCGCGCCACACTTCGCCGCGCGACCCCGTCCCGATCGGCTCCAGCAGGGTGAGGTCGCGCCAGCGCTCGAGGGGTGGGCTGGATGAAGGTACCGCGGGTGTCGAAGCGCGCTGGAGGGACCGGTTGAACTCGGCGATCCGGGCCACCTCGCGCATGGCCTCGACGGTATCTTCGTCGAGCTCCGGTCCCGCCCCGACCTGTTCCCAGTCGACAGGCGCTCCGTCGGAGACGGAGCCCGTAAGCCGATCGATGGGATCGTCTGGCGGCACGGGACCTCTCTAGCTGTCCCTCCCAGTCCGCGCGGGG
>DATJEJ010000010.1:0-9014 GCA_035496795.1 Candidatus Omnitrophota bacterium | reverse complement strand
CCGCTCCACGGGAGGCCGGATGCGCGTCGCGTCGCGCACGCTGCCGTGGTCCATGTCCTCCGAGAAGAGGAAGTCGACCCCGGTGTTCCGGTCGACGCGCACGCTGGAATCGGCCGGGGTGGTCGCGATCACGCGCGGGGGCGTGACGTCCAGCGGCCCTCCCGGCGGGAACACCGACTTGGCGCAGCCGATCGCCGCGAGGACGGCTCCGAGAAGGAGCGCCCTCAAGAGCCCGCGGCGGCGCCTCTCAATCACCGACGCGGGCGCTTCCGTGCCGCCTTCTTCCGGGCCGCAGGCTTCCGGGCCGCGGGCTTCCGGGCGGCCGGCTTCCGGGCCGTCTTCTTGCGAGCCGCCGACTTTCGCGCCGGTGCCGCGCGCCGGGCGCCGCTCCTTCGTCCCGTGGCGCCGGCGACGAGAAGCTCGTAGAGCACCGCCTTCTGCACGTGGAGGCGGTTCTCCGCCTGCGGAAAGACGCCCGAATTCGGCCCCTCCATCACCTCGTCGGTGATCTCCTCGCCGCGATGGGCGGGGAGACAGTGGAGCACCAGCGCGTTCGGCTTCGCGCGGTCGAGGAGCGCGCCGTTGATCTGGTAGGGGCGGAACACCGGGAGCCGCTTCTCGCGCGCGGCCTCCTGCCCCATGCTCGCCCAGACGTCGGTGTAGAGCACGTCCGCGCCGTCGGCGGCCTCGTCCGGCGTGCGCACGATCTCCACCCTCCCCTTCCCCGCGTTCCGCACCTGCGCGACCAGCGCCATGTCGGGATCGTAGCCCTCCGGGCAGGCGATCCGCAGCGTCAGCCCGTAGAGGCCCGCCGCCTCGATCCAGGAGTTCGCCACGTTGTTGCCGTCGCCGACGTAGGCCACGACGGCGCGGTCCAGGTCCAGCCCGTGCTCGATCATCGTGAGCATGTCGGCCAGGATCTGGCAGGGATGGAGCCAGTCGGTCAGGCCGTTCACGACCGGCACCGACGCGTGCTTCGCCAGGTTCACCGCGATCTGGTGGTCGAACGTGCGGATCATGATCCCGTCCACGTAGCCCGACAGCACGCGCGCCACGTCCTGCACCGGCTCGCGGGATCCCATCCCGATCTCCCGGTCCGTGATGAAGATCGACGACCCGCCCAGCTGCGTCATGGCGACTTCGAAGGACACGCGCGTGCGCAGGCTGGGCTTGTGGAAGATCAGGGCCAGGGTGCGCCCCGCCAGCTCGAGATGACGGCGTCCGGCGCGCAGGTCGGACTTGAGCCGCGCGGCGGTGGCGAAGAGGCGGTCGGCGTCGGCGCGCGTGAGATCGGCAAAGGACAGCAGGTCCCGCTTCATGCGTCAGGCTCCTCGTGGGGTATCGGCGCGGCGCCGGGGCTCATGCGCGCGGGTGCGCGCGGGCGTAGGCCTCTTTCAGGCGCCGCCGGGTGACGTGGGTATAGATCTGCGTGGTGCGAAGATTCTGATGGCCCAGGAGCTCCTGGACCGCGCGCAGGTTGGCGCCCGCGTCCAGCAGGTGGGTGGCGAAGGAATGACGGAGCGCGTGCGGATGCGTGGCGGCGTTCGGTCCCAGGCGCGCGAGCAGCGACTGGACGTCGCGCTCCAGGGTCCGCGCGCTCACGCCGCCGGAGCGCCCGCGGAGAAGCGGATCGCCGGGACGCGGCTCCCCGCCCGCGAGGGCCCAGAAGCGGCGGAGCGCCGTCAGCGCGCGCTGTCCCATCGGAACCACGCGCTCGCGGCTTCCCTTCCCGAGGACGCGGATCAGCATGCGCCGCTCGTCCACCCGGTCGCGGGTGAGCGAGGCCAGCTCGCCGACGCGAAGACCGGAGCCATACAGGAGCTCCGCGGCCGCCAGGCCGCGGCATCCTCGCGCGTCCTGGGCCGGGATCTTCGCGGCGATGTCGTCCAGGAGCTGATTGAGCGGCTCGACCGAGTGCGCCGAGGGGAGCGGGTTCGGCAGCGTCACGCGCGGGAGCGCCGCACGCGCCGATCCGGTCGGAAGTCCTCGCCGCTCCAGGAACCGGAGGTAGCAGCGGATCGCCGCCAGGGTGCGGGCGAGGGTGCGGGCGGAGATGGGGCGGCGCGCCGCCGTGCGCTCCAGCGAGCGCGCGGCCGCGAACGCGGTCAGGAGATCGGGCGTCAAGTCCGCGGGCTTCGCGGGACGGCCCAGCCGGCCCGCCAGGAATTCGCGGAGCCGGAGCAGCTCTTCGCCGTACGCGCGGACGGTGAGCGCGGCGTAGCGCCGGTCCGCGAGGTGCACGAGAAACTCAGCCGTCGAGCGTTCCACTCAGAGCATCCCCCGCCACCGCATCCTGGTCCACCTGCGTCTTGCACTTCGGACACTGCAGGTAGTCCCCCTTCGTCTTGCTCCGCTTCTGCACCATGATCGTCGATCCGCACGAAGGGCACGTTTCCTTCACCGGCTTGTCCCAGATGGCGAACGTGCACTCCGGATAGCGGCTGCACCCGTAGAAGATCTTCCCGCGCTTGGTGCGCCGCTCCACCATCTCGCCCGTGCCGCACTGCGGACAGGCGATCTGGAGCGTGAAGGGGCGCGTCCCCTTGCAGTCGGGGTAGCGCTCGCACGCGAGGAACTTGCCGAAACGGCCGGTGCGGAAGCGCATCGGGCCGTTGCACTGCGGGCAGAGCTGCGTCGGCGCCTCGGCCGGCACGCCGTCCTCCTCCACCGGCAGCGTCGTCTTGCACTCGGGATAGCGGGGGCACGCCAGGAACGGTCCGGAGCGGCCGAACTTCTTGATCATCTTGGAGCCGCACTTGGGGCAGGGCGTCTCGGTCTCCTGGACCAGCGACGCGCGCACCTGCTCCTGCTTCGATTCGGCCGACGCCAGGTCCTTCTGGAAGGGGTGGTAGAACTCCTCCACCACCTCGAGCCAGGGGTCTCTGCCCGTCTCGACGTGATCCAGCCGCTGCTCCAGCTTCGCCGTGAACTCCACGTCGAACACGTCCGAGAAGGTCTTGGAGAGGAGCTTCCAGACGGTCATCCCCAGCTCCGTCGGGAGCAGCTTCCCCCGGTCGCGCTCGACGTAGTCGCGGCTCAGGATCGTGCCCACGATGGTGGCGTAGGTACTGGGGCGCCCGATCCCCTTCTCCTCGAGGGTCTTCACCAGCGTGGCCTCGGTGTAGTGGGGCGGGGGCTCGGTGAAGTGCTGCTCGGGAACGGTCGTGAGGAGCTTGAGGGCGTTCCCCTGCTCGAGCGCGGGAAGGCGGCTCGGCGCCGCGCCGGGGCTGTCACCCTCGATCAGAGCGGTCTGATAGGCGCGGGCGAACCCGTCGAACTTGACCCGGCTGCCCGAGGCGCGCAGCAGGTACGGCCCCGCCGTGATGTCCGCGGTCGTCGTGAGGACCAGCGCCGGATTCATCTGGGACGCCACGAAGCGCTGCCAGATCAGCTCGTAGAGCTTCGCCTGGTCGGGATCCAGGTGGTGCTTCATCGAGGCCGGGGTGCGGGCCACCGACGTGGGCCGGATCGCCTCGTGGGCATCCTGCGAGGTCTCGCGCGAGCGATAGACCCGCGCCTCGGCCGGCAGGTAGGCGTCGCCGTACTGCGCCTGGATGAAGCCGCGCACCTCGGCGAGCGCGTCGGGCGAGACGCGCGTCGAGTCGGTTCGCATGTAGGTGATCAGCCCGGTCGACCCCTCGGCGCCGAGGTCGATGCCCTCGTAGAGCTGCTGCGCGATGACCATCGTGCGCTGCGCGCTGTAGCGATGGCGCCGGAAGGCCTCCTGCTGGAGCGTGCTCGTGATGAAGGGCGGGAGCGGGTTCCGCTTCTTCTCCTGCGTGCGGATCCCCGTGACCTCGAACGACTCCTTCGCGAGCGCCGCCTCCTCCGCCTTCGCGTCGGCCTCGTTTCCGATCGCGAACTTCTCGCCGTTTTTCTTCTGGACGCGGGCGCGGAAGGTCTCCCCCTTGGGCGTCTCCAGATCGGCGTCCAGGGTCCAGTACTCGCGCGGCACGAACGCGCGGATCTCATCCTCGCGCTCGCAGATCAGGCGCAGCGCCACGGACTGCACGCGCCCCGCGGAGAGGCCGTAGCGCACCGTCTTCCAGAGGAACGGGGAGACCTGGTAGCCCACCAGCCGGTCCAGGATGCGCCGCGCCTGCTGCGCGTGAACCTTGGACATGTCGATCTCGCGGGGGCTGGCGAGCGCCTCCTCGATGCCGCGCTTCGTGATCTCGTAGAACGCGAGGCGGCGGAAGCGCCCGGAGTCGTCGCCGAGCGTCTCGGCGAGATGCCAGGCGATCGCCTCCCCCTCGCGGTCGGGATCGGGCGCGAGATAGATGATCGCGGCGTTCCGGGCGCTCGTCTTCAGATCCTTGATGATCTTCCCCTTGCCCTTGATCAGGACGTACGACGGGACGAAACCCTTGTCCACGTCGACGCCGAGCTTGGACTTGGGGAGATCGCGCACGTGCCCGTTCGAGGCCTTCACCTCGTAGCCGGGGCCGAGGTACTTGGCGATGGTGCGCGCCTTGGCGGGCGACTCGACGATCACGAGATTTCTGCCGCGCGGAGCGCGGGAAGCCTTTTCGGGGGCGCTCGGCTTCGCGGTCTTCCTGGCCGCCGTCTTCTTGACGGCCGCTTTCTTCTTGGTCACTGGAGTCAACGGAACCTCAATGGACTTGGGCGGGGTTGGTCGGATCGAAGTCGACGCCGTGCTCGTCGTCGAACCACCGGATCAGGACCGACGTGGCCAGCTCCTCGGCTTTCGCCTCGGTGTCCAGCGCCTGGCCCTCGTCACGGGCGCGATCCATGATCTCCTCGAACTGCTCGGGGGTGACCTTGCCCGACCCGACCAGCCCGAAGAGGTACTTGTAGGCGGCGCTCGGCAAGAGCGCGCGCTCGGAACCCGTCGGCACGCGGACGCTCTTGCGCGTCGCGACCGCCTCGTCGCTCCAGTCCTCGCGGGCGAACGGCTCGAGGGCGCGGAAGATCATCTCGAACGCCTGGTTCACGATCTCCACGTCGTAGCGGCCGGAGTCGAGCACCTGGGTGAGCTCGAGGAGCGCGTCCTCGTTCCCGTCGACGTACGACTTCAGCTGTTCGACGATGAGAACCATCATTTCACGGACGCTGTCTTCCATCGCGTTCCTCCTGAGCTAGGCTCCGTGGCACTTCTTGTACTTCTTCCCGCTGCCGCACGGACAGGGGTCGTTCCGACCGACCTTGGGTTCCTGCGTCGCCACCGGAGCGCGCCGCTCCTTGGATGGCGTCTCCTCCGCCGGGGTTCCGAACGCCGTGACGGGCGCGTGGGTCTCCCGCGCGCGCGTGCGCTGCGGCGGCGGAGCGGGGGCGCCCGCGCCCTCGAGCGCGCCGGCCGGCTCGGGCCGCGACGCGACGCCGCGCGGCGGCGGGGCGTTGGGCGGCGGCATGAGCGACGCCCGGTAGAGCATCCGCACCGTCTCCTCGCGAATCGAGTGGGTGAGCTGATCGAACATGTCGAACGCTTCGCGCTTGTACTCGATGAGCGGATCGCGCTGGCCGTAGGCGCGGAGCCCGATTCCCTCCCGCATGTGATCCATCTCGCGCAGGTGATCCATCCAGTGCTCGTCGATCACGTGCAGGTAGACCATGCGCTCCAGCTCGCGGGTGGCCTCCGGCGTCAGGTCCTTCTCCTTCTCCTCGTACGTCTGGAGGAACATGTCCCGCAGGCTCTCGGTGATCTCGGCGCGGTCGGGCGCGCGCTCCCCCTCGCCCACGTGGGGCGGCGGGACCGACCGGAGAAGGATCTGGCTGGCGTCGGCGTACAGCCGCTTCACGTCCTCCTCGTCGAAGCGCTCCTCGGCGAGGTAGGTGGCGACGCGCTCCTCGATCACCTCTTCGATCATCTCGAGGATCGTCTCCTTGAGATCGTCCTCCTCCAGCGCGCGCAGCCGCTGCGCGTAGATGACCGTGCGCTGCTTGTTCATGACGTCGTCGTACTCGAGCAGGTGCTTCCGGATGTCGAAGTTGTGCTCTTCGACCCGCTTCTGCGCGCGCTCGATCGCGCGGGTCACGAGCCCGTGCTCGATGACCTCGCCCTCCTGGACGCCGAGCTTCTCCATGATGCCGGCGATCCGGTCGGAGCCGAACAGGCGCATCAGGTCGTCCTCGAGGGAGAGGTAGAAGCGGGAGTAGCCGGGGTCTCCCTGGCGGCCGCTTCGGCCGCGGAGCTGCCGGTCGATGCGCCGGCTCTCGTGCCGCTCGGTGCCGATGATGTGCAGGCCGCACGTGATCTCTTCCTTGCAGCGCGCGAAGTCGCGCCAGACGCCGTTCCGGAGCTCGGGGTGCTCGACGGTGAAGCAGCCGCGGTCGCAGCGGATCACGCCCGCCTCCAGCTTGATGTCGGTGCCGCGGCCGGCCATGTTCGTCGCGATCGTGACCGCGCCGCGCCTTCCGGCGCCGGCGACGATCTCGGCCTCCTGCTGGTGGAACTTGGCGTTCAGCACGCTGTGCGGGATCGACTTTCGCTTGAGCAGCCGGCTCAGGGTCTCCGACGCCTCGACGCTGATCGTGCCGACCAGCACCGGCGCTCCCATCGCGTGCAGCTCCGCGATCTCGTCCACCACGGCGTTGTACTTCTCGCGCCGGGTCTTGAAGATGAAGTCGTTGGAGTCCACGCGCCGCACCGGGCGGTTGGTCGGGATCACCACGACGTCGCGCTTGTACGTGTGGAAGAACTCCTGCGCCTCGGTCTCCGCGGTGCCGGTCATGCCGGCCAGCTTCTCGTAGAGGCGGAAGTAGTTCTGGATCGTGATCGTGGCGAGAGTCTGCGTCTCCCCCTCCACGCGCACCGCCTCCTTGGCCTCGATCGCCTGGTGCAGCCCGTCCGAGTAACGGCGCCCCGGCATGAGCCGGCCCGTGAACTCGTCGACGATCAGGATCTTCCCGTCCTGAACGACGTACTCGACGTCCTTCTCGTAGAGCGAGTAGGCCTTGAGCAGCTGGAGCACGTTGTGCACGCGCTCGCTCCGCTCCCCATGCGTGCGCTCCAGCGCCCGCTTCCGCGCCACCTTCTCGGCCGGCGCGAGCGACTCGTCCTCGTCGATGCCCCCCATCTCGACCGCGAGATCGGGGAGGAGGAAGAGGTTCTTGTCGCGCTGGCTCACCACGTCGCGCCCCTGCTCCGAGAGGTCGACCGAGTGGGTCTTCTCGTCGATGGCGTAGAAGAGGTCCTCGTCCACGTCGTTCAGCCGCTTGTCACGGATGAAGTCGAGCTCGATCTTCTGGTAGAGCCGCTTCAGCCCCGGCTGCTCGGCGATGAGCTTCAGGAAGCGCTTGTTCTTGGGCGCGCCGCGCCTGACCTGGAGCAGCTTGATCCCCGCCTCGTACTCCTTGGCGGGGTCCTTCAGCAATTCCTCCGCCTCGGCGAGGATCCGCGTGACCAGCTGGCTCTGCTGGCGGACGACGCGCTCCACGTCCGGCTTCATCTCGTCGTACTGCTGGAGCGAGTGCTCGACGGGGCCGGAGATGATGAGCGGCGTCCGCGCCTCGTCGATCAGCACCGAGTCGACCTCGTCCACGATCGCGTAGTGGTGGCCCCGCTGGACGCGGTGGTCCTTGTGGCGCGCCATGTTGTCGCGGAGGTAGTCGAAGCCGAATTCGTTGTTGGTGCCGTAGGTGATGTCGCAGGCGTAGGCCTCGCGTCGCTGCGCGAAGTCCATCTGGTTCTGGATGCAGCCGACGGTGAGGCCGTGATACGTGAAGATCCGCCCCATCCACTCGCTGTCGCGCCGGGCGAGGTAGTCGTTCACGGTGACCAGGTGGACGCCCTTGCCGGTCAGCGCGTTCAGGTAGATCGGAAGGGTGGCGACGAGGGTCTTGCCCTCGCCGGTGGCCATCTCGGCGATCTTCCCCTCGTGGAGCACGATGGCCCCGAGGAGCTGGACGTCGAAAGGGATCATGTCCCAGGTGATGGGGATGCCGACCACGTCCCAGGTGGTCCCGACCAGGCGCCGGCAGGTCTCCTTGACGACGGCGTACGCCTCGGGGAGGAGATCGTCGACGGTCTCCCCTTCGAGGAGCCGCGCGCGGAACTCCTGGGTCTTGGCCCGGAGGGCGTCGTCGCTCACGTCCCGAAGACGCTCGAACTCGGCGTTGATCTGGGTCACCGTCGGCCACATGCGCTTGACGTCGCGCTCGTGCTTGGTTCCGAGGACCCGGGTGAGGAGTTGCAGCACGTGGATTGCCCTTTCTTCTACGCCGGCGGCGCTAAACGCGCTCGCCGAAACCGCTTGGGGCCTCTTCGCGGCCGCCGCGAGGGGCTCATAACGTGAAACCCCAGGAGCGGAGCGCCACCGGGGTTCGTGCTCGTCTCGTCGTCGTAAGTATCAGTTCGATATGGACTTGACGCTGAGGAAATGGCTCTCCGTGACGTTTCGTCCGGGAAGGAGCATAGGTGCCCCTCCGGCCGGGTGTCAAGCCGGATCGGACCCAACACTAAGGTTGTTCGCTCTCTTCGGATGCGCGGGGCCGGTCGAGGGTGCCGCCCCGGCTCAGCGGAGGAAGAAGTCCATGGCGAACCCGGCGGACAGGGGGATCCGGAAGTTGTCGTCCAGAGGGATCGGGAGCAGCTCGAAGACGGTGGCCGTCAGCGCCCCGACCACGGCCACCCGGAACGGGACCTCCGGAACCAGCAGCGTGAGCAGGTAGCAGGTGACCAGGCAGGCCAGGCTCCCCTCCAGGGTCTTGTCGAAGATTCGGACCCTTCCGAGCCACTTCCCCACGATGGCGGCCATGGTGTCCCCGACGATGAGAAACGCCAGCGCCAGCACGGCGATCGGTTTCGGGAAGAGGTGGATCGACAGGAGGCAGGCGATCAGCAGATAGGTCGAGCCGAGGAGCGACACCTCCTCGTGGTTGCGGAGCAGCTCCCCGAAGAAATGGCGGAACACGTTCCGGGTCGGGAGGTGGTTCAGCCGGAACACCTCGATCGCCAGCGACAGGATCACCGCGGCCAGCAGGGCGCGCTCCCAGTCGCGCTGCCAGAGATCGGGAGTGAGGTAGTAGCCGAGCGGGATCGAGAGCGACGCGAG
>DATJEJ010000009.1:0-3952 GCA_035496795.1 Candidatus Omnitrophota bacterium | reverse complement strand
TCCCCCGCGCGCGGCCAGGAAGTCGCGCAGCGCCCAGGCGAAGGCGCGGAAGGTTTCCCGCGCGGGCGGAGGGGGGCCGCCGAGCCCGCCGGCGCGCCACGCGCGGCCCACGCGGTGCGCCGCCTCGCGCGCGCGCGAAGGATGCGTGGAGACGTAGACGTCGGCGATCCACGCCGCCATCCGATCGGTCATCCAGACCGGAAGGCGCCGCGCCGCGATCGAGGCGATGTGGTAGCCCAGATCCGTCATGCTCCCCCACGGAAACGGCGGGCCGGCGGCGCGCGGCGCCGGGCCTCGAAACACGGACGCCCCGGACGGTTCGCGCCGGGGCGAGGGACTGCGGGAATCAAAATGGTCGGGGCGACAGGATTTGAACCTGCGACCACCTCCACCCCAAGGAGGTGCGCTACCGGGCTGCGCTACGCCCCGACCCGAAGCCGGCGGCGACGATCGGCCTCAGGGGCCATGCTACACGACCGGACGCGGTCGGGACAAGTCGGGGGCGGCCGCTCGGAAAGCACCGCCGACGCGGCGACCCTGGCCGCTAGCGCCCGCGGGCGCGCTTCGTCGTGTCCTGCTTCAGCATGTGCAGCAGGGACTCCATGTCCTTCTTCAGGGAGCGGATCGTCTCCTCCTTGTCGAACTTGGTGAACGGGAGCTCGATCTGGTCCTTGCCGTCCTGCTTGTCGTCCAGAATCTTCCGCCGCGCGCCGGCGATCGTGAACCGCTGGTCGTACAGGAGCTGCTTGATGTCGAACAGCACCTCGATGTCCCGCTTTCGGTACATGCGCGCGCCGCCGCGTCCCTTGCGCGGACGGAGCATCTTGAACTGGGTCTCCCAGTAGCGCAGCACGTGGGGTTTGACGCCCACCAAGTCGCTCACTTCGCTGATCGAGTAGTAGAGCTTTCCGGTCGGAAGCGACTTCACGGGTTCACCTCCTCGAAACGGTTCGGGCCTCCGGTTTGAGATCGCGCGTGAGAAGCTCGCGCATGGCCGATCGGGCACTCTTTCCTTCGTACAGGATCGCGCGCACCTGCTCCGCGATCGGAAGCTCGATTCCCAGACGCGCCGCCAGGTCGACCGCCGCCTGCGCGGTGCCGACCCCCTCGGCCACCATGGGCGACGCCGCCAGCGCCTCGGCGAGCGTGGCGCCGCGTCCGACCGCCTCGCCCAGGCGGCGGTTTCGGCTGTGGCGGCTGGTCGCCGTGGCGATCAGGTCCCCCATGCCGGCGAGCCCCGAGAAGGTCTCCGGTCGGGCGCCCAGCGCCTCGCCGAGCCGCGCGATCTCGGCGAGGCCGCGCGTGAGCAGCGCGCCCTTGGTCGAGTCGCCGAAGCCGAGCCCGTCGCTGATCCCCGCCGCGATCGCGACCACGTTCTTCAAGGCCACCGCGATCTCCACGCCCAGCACGTCGTCGTTGGTGTAGACCCGGAATGTCTCGCTGGAGAAGGCCTCCTGCACCGCCGCGGCGCGCCCGTGATCCCGGCACGCGGCGACGACCGCCGTCGGAATGCCGCGCGCCACTTCTTCGGCGTGGCTCGGTCCCGCGAGCACGACCGGGTCGGTGCCGAGCGGTGCCGCCAGCGTCTCCTGCACGACCTCGCTCATCCGGCGGTGCGTGTCCTTCTCCAGCCCCTTCGTCGCGATCACGATGAGCCGCGCCGCGGCCAGCGCCGTCTTCTCCGCGGCCAGGCGCGAAGCGGTCGCGCGGAGCGCGTGCGAGGGGGTGGCGAAGAGAATCGCGGACGAGTCCGCGGCGGCCTCCGCGAGATCGGGGGTGATCGCGACGGCTTCGGGAATCGGGACGCCGGGCAGGAACACGTCGTTCCGCCGCTCGCGCCCCATCCGCTCGGCGAGATCGGCCTCGTAGACCCAGAGGCGCACGGCATGGCCGTTCTTCGTGAGAAGCGCCGCCAGCGCGGTGCCCCAGCCCCCGCCTCCGATCACGGCGATGGTCACGTCTTCGCTCCCTTCCCGCCGAAGCTGGGCGCCTCGGTCCCCGCCGCGAGACGGCGGATGTTCGGGATGTGCCGGATCACGACGAGAAGCGCGACCAGGATCCCGGCGACGACCCGGGCCAGACGATATTCGTCGTGCGGCGCGAGCCACAGGACCAGCAGCGGATAGGCGATCGCGGCGCCCAGCGATCCGACGGAGACCCGGCGCGAAAGCGCGAAGAGGAGAATCCAGACCGCGAGGGCGAGGAGTGCGGGAACCGGAAGGATCGCGAGGAAGACGCCGAGGCTGGTCGCGACGCCGCGCCCGCCCTTGAACCGGGCCCAGGGGGAGAAGACGTGGCCGAGGATGGCCGCCGCTCCGGCCGCCAGCGCGGTCGGGACGTGGCCGCCGCCCAGGAGCGCCGCCACTGCCCCCTTCGCGGTGTCCATCGCGAAGACGAGCCCGCCCCATCGCGGACCCAGCCCGCGGATCGCGTTCGTCGCGCCGATGTTTCCGCTCCCGACCTTCCGAAGATCGACGCCGCGGGCGCGCGCGATCCAGAGGCCCGAAGGGATCGAGCCCAGAAGGAAGCCCAGGATGACGGGGATGGGATGGAACGGAATCGCGATCTCCCCCGAACCGGCCCCGAGTTCGAACTACTCGCTTCGCCTCCACTCCAGGACGATCGGCGTCCCCTGGAAACCGAAGCGCTGTCGCAAACCGCTTTCCAGGTAACTTACATAATTCTTAGCCCGATATCGAGGATTGTTCACGAATAGCGCGAATGAGGGCGGACGGGTGCCGATCTGGGCGGCGTAGTAGAACTTGAGATGCCGGCCCTCGGCGGTGGCGGGCGGGCTGACCCGGTTCAGGATCGCCCCGATCGCCTCGTTCAGGGTCGACGTGGGAATGGAGCGGGCGTACTCCTCGAACACGGTCACCGCGGTCGGCAGGATCTTTCCGACGCCCCGGCCCGAGAGCGCCGAGACGTAGAGGCGCGGCACGTGCTCGAGGAAGGGATAGACCTTCGTGAATTCCTCCTCGATCTCGGCGCGCGCCGCGGCGGGCTCCTCGACCAGGTCCCACTTGTTGAAGACCACGACCAGCCCCTTCCGCTGCTCTTCGGCCAGCGCGGCCAGCCGCGCGTCCTGGCGCGCCGGCTCCCGGCCGACGTCGATCACCAGGAGCACGATGTCGGCCCGCGACACCGCGCGGAGCGCGCGCGTCACGCTGTAGAACTCGACCGGATCGTTCACCTTGGTCTCGCGGCGGAGCCCCGCCGTGTCCACCAGGCGGAAGGACCGGCCGTGCGCCTGCAACGTGGTGTCCACCGCGTCCCGCGTCGTCCCCGCCACCGAGTCCACGACCATCCGCTCCTGCCCCAGGAGGCGGTTCACCAGCGAGGACTTCCCCACGTTCGGCCGTCCGAGCACCGCGATCCGGATGGTGCCCGGCTCCTCGGGCTCGGCCTCGCGCTCGGGAAGCAGGCGCACGACCTCGTCGAGGAGGTCTCCGGAGCGCAGGCCGTGCAGCGCCGACACCGGCATCGGCTCGCCCAGGCCGAGCGAGAAGAATTCCGCGACCACCTCCTCGCGCGAGGGCTGGTCCGCCTTGTTCACGACGAGGAGCGTCGGCCGTCCGCGGCGCCGGACGCGCTCGGCGACCTCGATGTCGAGCGGCGTCACCCCCGCCTGCGCGTCCGCGACGACCATCGCGACATCCGCCTCGTCCAGCGCGACCTGCGTCTGCTGCAGGATCTGCTTCTGGATGGGGTGGGCGCTCTGCGGATCGATCCCGCCGGTGTCCACGAGCAGGAACTTGCGCCCGCTCCATTCCCCTTCGGCGTAGTGGCGGTCGCGCGTGAGCCCCGGGACCTCGTCCACGATGGCGCGGCGCTGGCCCAGGATGCGGTTGAAGAGGGTGGATTTGCCGACGTTGGGGCGGCCGACGATCGCGACGATCGGGAGCAAGGAGGCTAGGCCGCCCGTTCCGAACGGCCGCTCTCGTCGAAGCCG
>DATJEJ010000008.1:0-36404 GCA_035496795.1 Candidatus Omnitrophota bacterium | reverse complement strand
CGGGGCGACCGCCGAGTCGCCGATCTCGGGGCAGGGTCAGGTCCTCGGAACCATTCCCTACTTGGCGCCGGAACAGGTCCGCGGCGAGGCGGTGGATGCCCGATCGGATCTCTTCTCCCTCGGCATCATTCTCTACGAGCTCGCCACGGGACGGAGGCCCTTCACCGGACCGACGCCGGCGGACGTGAGCTCGGCGATCCTCCGCGACGTGCCGGTCCCGGTGCTCTCGTTGCGGGGCGACGTTCCCCGGGATCTGGACCGGATCATCACGAGGTGCCTGGAAAAGAACGCGCGGGACCGCATCCAGACCGCGCGCGACGTGTACAACGAGCTTCGCTACGTCCAGCGCGAGGCCGAGCGCGCGACGGGAGGGATGCCGGCGGCACCCGCGACCCCGCCGCCGCTTCCCTCGCCCGCGCCGGCGCCGCCCTCCTCACGATCCTTCGCGACCCCGTCCTCCTCGGTGTCGACGCCGCCCCGCGATGCCCCCTCGATCGCCGTGCTCCCTTTCGTGAACCGGAGCCGCGGCGAGGAGGACGAGTACTTCTCGGACGGTCTCGCCGATGAGCTGCTCAACGTGCTGACCAAGGTGCGCGGCCTGCGCGTGGCCGCGCGCGCCTCGTCCTTCCAGTTCAAGGGGAAGAACGAGGACCTCGCCGTGATCGGCCAGAAGCTGAACGTGGCGACGCTGCTCGACGGCAGCGTGCGCAAGGCGGGAAACCGGGTCCGGATCTCGGTGCAGCTGATCCACGCCTCGGACCGCGTGCAGCTCTGGTCGGAGACCTACGACCGCTCGCTCGACGACATCTTCGCGGTGCAGGACGACATCGCGCAATCGGTGGTGAAGGAGCTGCGCACGACGCTGCTCGGCGAGGAGCCCGATTCGAAGGCGAGCGGCCTGGCGCAGGCCGACGTGGCGGCCGCGGCCAAGGGGCATGGGGACAATCCCGAGGCTCATCGGCTGTATCTCCAGGGGAAGTACCTGATCGATCGGATGAGCCAGGAGGACGTTGCCAAGGCGATCGACTATCTGAAGGAAGCGCTGGCGATGGATCCCAAGCACGCGCTCGCGTGGACGGAGCTCTCGCGAGCGCAGTCGATGAGCGGCGGGTATGGATGGATCCCGGTCAACGAAGCCTACCGCATGGCCCGGGAGTCGGCGAACAATGCCCTGGAGCTGGCTCCCGACCTGCCCGAGGCCTACGTGCGGCTCAGTGCCATCCAGCGGATGTACGACTGGGATTTCCGGGCGGCGGAGGAATCGTCTCGGAGCGCGCTGCGGCTCGCTCCCGGCAGTCCCGCCGCGCTCGGCGCGGCCGGTGCCCTGGCCTGGATTCTCGGACGGTTCGAGGAGGCGGAGGCGATGCATCTCCGGGCGCTCCAGCAGGACCCGCTGAGCGCCGCCTCGTACAGCTCCCTGGCGCTCCTCTATCGCAGCGCGGGCCGCCTGGCGGACGCCGAGCGCTACCTGCGCAAGGCGCTGGAGCTCTCCCCGAATCGCATCGGGGGCCATCACGTCCTGGGAATCGTCCTGGCCGAGATGGGCCGGTACGAGGAGGCACTGGCGGCGGCCCAGCGAGAGACCGCGGAGTGGGCGCGGCTCACGGGACTCGCCTACGTGCATCAGCTGGCCGGCCGGAAGGCGGAGTCGGACGAGGCGCTCCGGCAGCTCGAGGAACGGCATGCGGTGGACTCGCCCTACCAGATCGCCGCGATCCACGCGGCCCAGAACGACGCCGACGGCGTGATCGCCTGGTTGGAGCGGGCGTATCAGGAACGGGATTCCGGCATGGCCCAGGCCGGAAGCGAGCCGGTCTTCCGTCGCTTCCACGGCGATCCTCGTTGGGCGGCGCTGATGAAGAAGCTCGGCCTGGACGGATGAGCGTCGGGGGGGCGGATCAGGCCCGCTCGATCCGACAGCTGTAGCAGCCCGCTCTCGCGTTGTGGACGTGAAGGGCCGCCACCGATGGGTCGGCGAAGTGCCGTCGCGCACAGTCGGCCAGCTCGTTCCCCTCCACCACCTCCGACCTCACCATCATCCCCTCCGCATCGTAGGCCCGAACCGAGAGGAGCCGGGTTCGCACCGCGTCCGGGACTTCATCCACGTCCGGCGCCGCCGTTGCCGCACACTCTCGCACGAAGATCGGGCCCGAGGCCCGATACGGGCTTTCGGTCCGATGATGCACAAAGGGAAGCAGGATCACCGTCTCCCCCACCTCGGCGTCCTCCAGGCTGACGCGGCAGGGAAAGCCCGGCTTCGCGTCGGCGACCATCCGGAGCATTCCGCGGGATCGAAGCTCGGTATCGCTCAAGCGGAAGAGGGGCGCGAACTCCTCGGCGGGGAGCGCTGTGATGCGGAAACGCAACGGGTCGGTCATCGGATCCTCCGTCGAACGGGGTGAACGTCTCCCCTGATCGTGAGGTCCGGCGACCGACGCCGCTATCCGATGCTTGCTTCGGAACTCAGCCCTGCGGGGGCGGCGGCGGTCCGAAGAGCGAGGAAAATGCCGGCACCGACATGATCGGCGCCCATGCGCTCATCCCCGCCGTCCAGACGTGGCTTTGCGGCGTCACTTGCCCCGCGGTCATCGCTTGGCGGATCTGCTCGAGCGTGAACGGGCCGGCGGCGTGGCCGGCGGTCGCGACATGCCACACGGCGTCGGCCAGGGGCACGGGGGGAATGACCGGGGCGTTCGCGCCCCGCGGAACCGCGGCGCTTGCGTAGGAGAGGCCCATGCCCAGACCCACCCCCGCTCCGGCCAACCCGCCCGACGGATTCGCCGCCGCGAGCGGCGTGGCCGCGCCGACCTGGTAGCGCTGATACCGCTCCACGTCGCCGATCACCTCCATGCCCGACCGCGCGTCCATCGCCTGCTCCACCGAGTCGGGAACGGAAACGTTCACGATGTAGAGCTGCGGAATATCCAGGCCGTATTCCTGATCGATCTTCGCGAGTACGCGCTTCCTGAGCTCCTCGGAGAGGCGCAGATAGCTGGCCGACAGATCCGCGATCGCGATCTGGGTGGTCGCGATCAGATCGGCGAAGGCGGTCGCGATGAGGGAGCGGAGGAGCACGTCGATCTCGTCGGCCTGGAACGACCCGTCCGTGCCGACCAGCTCCGCGAGCAGCGCCTCGGGCTTGGCCGCGCGCAGCGTGTAGGTGCCGAAGGCCCGGACGCGAAGGGGCCCGAGCGAGGGATCGCGCAGGATCACCGGGTTCGGCGTCCCCCACTTGAGCTCCGTGATCTGGCGCGTGGCGACGAAGTAGACCTCCGCCTTGAAGGGGCTGTCGAACCCATACTTCCAGCCGCGCAGCGTGCTCAGGAGCGGCAGGTTCTTCGTCGTGAGCTCGTAGGTGCCGGGGCCGAACGCGTCGGCGACGCGCCCCTGCTCGACGACGACGGCCGACTGGCCGGGCCGCACGACCAGGCGGGCGCCGTTCTTGATCTGGTTGTGGTACCGCGGAAATCTCCAGACCAGCGTGTTCCGCGAGTCGTCGACCCACTCGATGATATCGACCAGCTCGCCGCGCAGCTTCTCCACGATCCCCATCGTTCCTCCTCGTGCATGGCCGCAGGCGCCACGCCGGCGCCCGGCGTCCTACAGGCGCTGGCGCAAGAGCAGCGTGAACAGGTCTCCAAGACTCATCGGACGCCCGCGGCGCTCGGCCAGCATCCGCTCCTTCGCGAGGATCGTCTCCGCGGCGGCGACGGCCGCGACGCGCTGGGGATCCGCCGCGAGCGACACGTTGCCCTGCGCCGGATCGACGCCCCGGAGTCCCCCTTCGATCACGAACGAGGCGACGTCTTCCAGCTCGTGAGCGTCGAGCCAGGTGCCGTGGCTGGCGCACCAGTCGACGACGACGCCGGAACGGCGGCTGAAGTTCCGCCGCTGCATCATCACGCCGCACTCCGGGCACTTTCGATACGTGAACTCGGGCTGCCATTTCGAGCGCCGCTCGTGGCGCGCCGCCGAGGAGGGGCCGTCATGCGCGATCCGCTCCCGGATCCGGTCGATCAGGCGGTCCATCACGTCGCCCGGCGTCCAGATTCCGAGGCAGGAAGGGCATTCCTCGACCCAGATCCCGCCCAGGTTGCGCGGCGCGAGCGCCGTCCCGGTACAGACCGGACAGGACAGCGCGCCGGCGCTGCCCCGCACCGGCTGCGGGAGGAAGGCCACCCCGCAGGCGACGCAATAGCGCGCCGACTCCGGGTTCTGCGCGTAGCACTCGGGACACACCGGGCCCGAGGCCGCCGGGCGCCGGACGACTTCGGCGCCGCAATAGGAGCAGAGGCGCTCCTTCTCGCCCACCAGGGCGCCGCATGCCGCGCAGCGCGTGACCGCGACGTCCTTGGCCCGCGGCGGCTCCGACGGGAACGTCGTGCCGCAGCGGCACTGGATCGTCGGGCCCGATGCGAGGCCGGCGTCGTACTGGGCATGGCACTGGGGACAGGCGACGAGCTTCAAGGCGGCGCGCTCCGGGCCGGGCACGGACGGAAGGTCCCGGAAAAGATCGGCGGCGGCGGGCGGGAACTTGAGGCTACGGTGCGGCGGCCGGGGTCGCCGGGGTCGGGGCGATTCCCAGCTTCTTCAGGTAGGCCGGAGCGAGCGTCGCGCCCAGTTGCTCCGCCTGACGCGCGTCGCGGATCGCGGCCTCGCGATCCCCCAGGCCCTCGTAGGCAAAGCTCCGGTTCAAGTAGTAGCCGGGAATGCGCGGATCGCCGTACGGCGCGCGCCGGATCGCCTCTTCGTGGGCGGCCACGGCATCGCGGTAGCGGTGCAGCTTCTGCTCGTACTGCCCGATCGCGTCGTAGAGCGCGTGGTTCTCGGGGTTCGCCGGATCCAGCTCCAGCGCGCGCCGCGTATCGGCGATCGCCTTGTCGAACTGTCCCGCCATGTAGTAGCCCACCGCCCGGTTCTCGTAGGGATCCCGGAACAGCGGTTCCGACGCGATGGCCCGCGAGAAATCGGCGACCGCCCCCGGGAGATCGCCGCGCTGGCCCTTGATGGCGCCGCGGTTGTTCAGAGCGCCCGCCAGGTCCGGCTTGAGCTGGAGCGCGCGATCCAGATAGACGTACGCCGAATCCGCCCGGCCCAGGTCGAAGAGGAGCGTCCCCTTGTTGGCCAGGGCGAACGCCGCCCGGGGGTTCAGTTTCAGAGCCTCGTCGTAGTCGGCCAATGCAGCGGCGGGATCGCCCACCGCGTGGTGATAGTAGGTGCCGCGCAGGAAGTAGGCGTCGTAGATCCGGTTCGGATAATGGCGGATCGTATCGGTCCAGAGCGTGGCCGAATCCTTCCAGACGCCGCAGCGCTTCCAGGTCTGAACGGCGCAGACCGGGACGAGCAGCAGGAGAAGGCCCGCGGTGAACGTCTTCACGGAGGAGCCCGAAGCCCAGGGCGGAGGGCCCGCGTCCATCCAGTAGGAGAGCGCGAAGAAGAGCCCGACGTAGGGCAGATAGGTATAGCGATCGGCCATCAGAGCGTGGCCGACGGTGACGAACTGGAGCACGAGGGCGATGTTCACCAGGAAGAACGCGAGGCCGAACAGGACGGCCCGGTTCGCGCGGAACAGGTAGATCGCGGCCGGCAGGAGGACGGCGAGCGCGGCGAACGCGACGTAGAACTCCGGGCCCACCCGTCCCCCGACCGGATAGGGATAGATCGCGGAGAGACCCAGGGGCACGAGAAGCTTCACCACGTAGGACACCGTCCCGTAGGCGGCGAAGAGGACTCTCGAGAGGACCGGGAACACGGGCGTGTCGACGATGGCGCCCACGGCCTTCTGGGCGTGCAGGGTGAGAAGCCCCGCGACGATCGCCAGGGCGAAGAAGGGGACCTTCTCGACGATCGCGGCGGTGTCGAAGCGTCGGCCGCGGTAGGCGTCGACCAGCATCAGCGCCACCGGGAAGGTGACCGCGGCGGGCTTCGACGCGAGCGACAGCACGCACGCGGCGAGCGTCGCCCCGAGCCATGCCCGGCGCTTGGAATCCCGGTATTCGAGATACGCGATCAGCCCGGCCAGGTAGAAGAAGACGAAGAGGACGTCCTTGCGCTCGGCGATCCACGCCACCGATTCGACATGCATCGGATGGATTCCGAAGAAGAGGCTCGTCACCACCGGCGCCCAGAGCCCCCCGGCCAGCTTCCGGATGAAGAAGAAGACCAGGGCGGTGTTCGCCAGGTGGAGAAGAAGGTTGAGCCCGTGATAGGACGCGGGGTGCAGCTGCGAGAGGCGGTAGTTCAGCGCGAGCGACAGAACGGTCAGCGGGTGGTAGTTCCCTTCCAGCGGGCGAACCAGGATGTCGTGCAGGGACGGATGCGCGAGCGCCAGGTTCTCGGTGACGTACTTGGCGTCGTCCCAGTTCGTGAAGCCGTTGTCGAGGCTGGGGAGGTAGACGACGAACGTGAGCACCAGGATGCCGGTGAGCCACGCCCACCACGGCCCGTACCGGGCGTCCGCCGGCACGGCGGGTCGCCGCCGCGGCGGGGGCGAGTTCTTGCGCTTCTTCGAGGCCGGATCCATGGAAGTCACCGATGATATGCGAGAGCCTCGGAGGAATCACGCGATACCCGGTCGTAGCTGCCTCTCTGTCATGACACTGACAGCATGGCAGCCGGCCGGGACGGCCCAAGCCGGGGCTCTTACGCCCCGCGGATGCCAAGCGATTGCGGGACACCAACGTTGCCCCGGCGTTGGCCAGGAACGACAGGGCATGTCTCCTGCTCTCCTTTCTTTCGTTCTCTTGCGTCCTCTCGATTCCCTCTCGCTCAGGAAGAGCGGGGCCACCGCATCCAAAGCGCTCCGCTCCAGGGGGTAGCTCGCATGCATGCGCCCGGTCGATCCCGCTGGATGCGGGGAGGCATTCTCTTCACGCTCCTCGCGCTCGTTTCCCTTTCGCTCGCGCCCGGCGATGCCGGGGCCCGGCCCGCGATCCGATCCGCCTTCTTCGCCGCGTATCCCGCCGCCCTCGGCTCACGCCTGGACAACCTCCCGAGCATCTCGGGCCACTGCGGCGTCTGCCACTACCAGTTCACCGGCGCGGGGCCGCGCAACCGCTACGGCCAGTGGGTCGAAGCGGCGCTGCCCGGCTACCCGAACACCTCGGACGGGAAGCGCCTGGCGATCCTGAGCGTTCAGAACAACGACTCCGACGCGGACGGCTGCACGAACCTGGCGGAGATCACCGACCTCGTCACCTACGTGAACACCCCGACCTTCCCGGGCCTGGTCCCCGCGAACGTGGACAGCGTGAGCGCGGTGAACAAGAGCGATCTCCTCGCCTACCTGGTTCCCGCGACCGGCACCGATACCACGCCCCCCACGATCACGGTCCTGACGCCGAACGGCGGCGAGTCGTGGACCGGCGAAGGGTCGAGGACGATCGCCTGGAGCGCGAGCGACAACGCGGCCGTGACGAGCGTCGATCTGTTCTATCGGGACGCGGACATCTCTCCCTGGGAGCCGATCGCCCTCAACCTGCCCAACACGGGGACCTATTCCTGGTTCGTCCTGAACACCCCCGCGACCAGCGCGCGCGTTCGAGCGGTGGCGCACGACGCGGCCGGGAACACGGGCTCCGACATGACCGACGGGTTCTTCACGATCGTTCGCATGCCCGGAGGGATCGCGCCGACCACGTTGCGCGATTTCAAGCAGTCCGGGTCGCAACCCCTGGAGGGCGGCCTGTACGTGGACCACACCGCGTGCACGACCTGTCACGGCGGCTACAACATCGGCGTCGAACCAGGCTACAACTGGCAAGGGAGCATGATGGCCCAGGCCGGCCGCGATCCGCTCTTCTTCGCGTGCCTCGCCGTGGCCAATCAGGATGCCCCCTCCTCCGGTGATCTCTGCCTGCGCTGCCACAACTCGTTCGGCTGGCTCGGCGGGAAGAGCACCCCCACGAGCGGCGTCCAGATGACCACGGCCCTCGACCGGGACGGCGTCTCGTGCGACTTCTGCCATCGGGTCGTGGACCCGATCTACAAGGCCGGCGTGAGCCCGGTGGAGGATCAGGCGATCCTCACGGCGATGCTCCCCTCCCACGTGCCCACGACCTACGCGAACGGACAGTACGTCGTCGACTCGATCTCCCAGAAGCGGGGACCCTTCGCCGACGCGGCGGCGCCGCACACGTTCCTCACTTCCGCCGTGCACACCAAGAGCGACTTCTGCGGGACGTGCCACGACGTTTCGAACCCGGTCTTCGGCCGCGTCTCCGGAGCGGACTACGCGCCCGGCCCGCTGGACCAGACGCCGGGGCCGGTCACGTCCGACGCGTTCATGCCCCTCGAACGGACGTACAGCGAATGGAAGAACAGCGCCTTCGTGGCCGGCGTCTACGCTCCCGACTTCGCGGGGAGCAAGCCGGGCGGCATCGTCTCCACGTGCCAGGACTGCCATATGCGGGCGGTCGCCGGCACGGGCTGTAACGATCCCCTGGCTCCGCTTCGGGCCGACCTTCCGCTGCATGACATGACGGGAGGGAACGCCTGGCTGCCTTCGATCATCGCGACGCTCAATCCACTGGAGGTGAGCGCCGCCTCCACGACGGCGGCCTCGTCACGCTCGGTGTCGATGCTTCAAAGGGCGGCGGCCATGGATCTCGCGTACACGATCGTCGGAGACAGCTTCCAGGCGGTGATCACGGTCACGAACCGAACGGGGCACAAGCTTCCCACCGGCTATCCCGAGGGGCGACGGATGTGGCTGCACGTCGTCGCCCGGGACGGCGGAGGAGCGATCGTCTACGAGTCGGGAGCGTACGACCCCGCCACGGGCGTTCTGACCCGCGGCGCCGGAGCGGCCGTCTACGAGGCCGAGCTGGGCATCTCGCCGGCGCTCGCCGGTGCTCTGGGCGTCCCGCACGGCCCGTCGTTCCACTTCGCGCTCAACGACTCGCTCTACAAGGACAATCGGATTCCGCCGCAGGGGTTCACCAACGCGGCCTTCGCCGCGTTCGGGGGAACGCCGGTGGATCCCGACCGTCCGGCGCTCGTCCCCCGGTACGCGGACGGGCAGAACGCGGACACCCAGAAGTTCGGACTGCCGAGCACCGCGCGGTCGGTGTCGGTGGAGCTCCTGTACCAGACCACGTCGAAGGAATACGTCGAGTTCCTGCGCGATCAGAACACGACGAACACGGCGGGCCAGACGATGTACAACGTGTGGACCGGAAACGGCCGATCGTGGCCGGTCGTCATGCAGACCGATTCGGTGGGCCTCAACATCACCGGCGTTCCGGAGCAGCCCTCCGCGATGGCTCCCGCGCTTCGCGTCCTGCGAAATCCCTTCGGATCCGCGCTCGAGCTGCGCGTGGATCTGGCGCGGCCCACGTCCGTCCGGCTCGACGTCTTCAACGTCCAGGGCCGCAAGATCCGCACCGTCGATTGGGGCGTCCTCGCCGCGGGCACGCATCCGCTGGCGTGGGACGGGCGCCTGGAGCGCGGCACGACCGCGGGCGCCGGGATCTACTGGATCTCGGTCCGCGCGGGCGAGCACAAGTTCGTCCGGCAGGTCGTCCGCGTGAAGTGAGCTCCCGCCGGTGCGGCCAGGAGACCCCGGGGCCTTCACTTCCGGGGTCTCAGGCCGTCCGGTGCTGGAACAAGAGCCGATCCAGGAGCATCCCCGCAAAGAACGCGATCGCGTGCCCGATGTCGCCGAACCGCTCGGGGTAGATCACGAGCTTCGCCACGAGGGCGAGCGTGACGACGCCGATCCAGCGGAGCCGCACGGGCCGCTCGAGCCGGCGCATCCAGCCGCCCAGACATCCGAATCCCCCGAACGAGGCGCCGACGTCGCCCGCCGGAGCCCAGTCCGAAAGGCGGGGCATCCCCGCGAAGTGCATCGGGTAGACGAGGAGCGCGGTCGTGGCGAGGAGTGTCACGACGTGGGAGAGGCCGAACAGGGTTGCGGCCCGTCCCGTGCCGTAGCGCGTTTCGTAGACCCCCACCGACAGGGCGAGAAAAACGAGGATCCCCACCAGCATCGGTGGATTCCGCACCAGGAACACCCCGGTGACCAGCGTCGGCCAGCGGGCCAGGTCGATCTGGAAGGGGTCGAACCCCCACGCCTGCGCGGCGAAGGGGACCAGCTCCGCCCGAGCCGAACCGTTGAAGAGGGCGATCGCCAGGACGGCGAGATCGAGGCAGGTGGTCAGCGGGGCCCGCAGGAACCAACGCCGAGAGGTCATCGGCCGACCCGGAACGAGCCGTTTGTCTTCGCGGCGTTCCCCGCGCGGTCGGCCGCGACGACCAGCACCTGGTGCGCGCCGCGGCGGGGCGGACGCGCCGGCCTCCAGCGCAGGCGACCCGCTTCGGGATCCCATTCCGTGGGCACGCGCGCTCCGTCCACTTCGAACCATGACCCGCGCGCGTCGACCCCGCTTCCCTCTTCCGTGACCGCGGCCTCCAGCGCCCAACGGCTGTACGGTTTCGTCGCGGCGCTCCTGGGGGCCCGTTGGAGCGCGACGCGGGGAGCGGTCGTGTCGCGGAAGAGGGCGAACGTTCCAAGGCGGCGCGTCTCCGCCGTGACGGTTCGCCGCACGCTGTCGCGCTGCGCTCCGACCCACGACCAACCGTCCGCATCCAGGCGGCAGAGGCCGACGCGATCGAGCCGCTCCCCGGCGGGAGCCGTGAGGGTCACGAGCGCCGGAAGGCGTAGCGGCATCGTGGACGGCTCCACGCTCCAGGCGCCCGGAACCCGTTCGAGTCCGCGCGCCGGCCGTCCTCCGCGGCTGCGGGCCGCGAACACGAATCCCCCTTCGAAGAGGGCGCCCGCCGGAATGAGGAGCCGGTTTCCTTCCATGGAAAGCTCGAGCGACTCCGAGGCGTCGAGCCCCGCGCCGGTGACCATGCCGCCGGAATCGAGATGCGACCCGCCGAGGCCGCGGAGCGCGAGCGGAACGTGAGCGGCGCGGCCCGGCTTGAGGCCGGGATAGGCGAAGGTGGCGTACCACTCCTCTCCCGCTCGCGTGGCCCTTCGGCTGGTCGCGCCGATCTGCAGCTCGATACCCTGCGGAGCGACGCTGACCGGCAGGCTCCAGCGAACGCGTCCGCCGGGAAGGGACGCGAAGTCGCCCGGCACCTCGGCCCACGAGGAGTCTCCCCTCCAGAACGCGGGCCGGGCCGGCGGGGGCGGCGCGCCGGGGCGCAGGACGATCGCGCGGCGCACCTCGTTTCCGCCAAGGTCCCGCGCGAAGACGGCGAGCGTCTCGGGAGGATCGCCGGGTGCCAGGCGCAGCGTCCCCGCCTCTTCCGTGAAGGGAGCGTCCGAGCGCAGGAATCGCGGACGATAGCCGGCGGGCGCCCAGAGCACGAGTCCCTTCCCGCCGGTCACGCGCCCCGCGTCGTGGAGGTAGTCCCCCTCCGGCATGTCGGTGGCCCAGGAGACGCTGTCGAATCGGCATTCGGTCGTCCGGCCGCGCCACGTGATCCCCGCCGACCACGGCGCCATGCGGTCCACGCCGCTCCAGAGGCCATCGCGCGCATCCACGACCACACGAAGCCTCCCGATCGCGCGCACCGTGTCCGCCCGCGGTTCGAGCGGAATCGTGATCGTACCGGAGACGCCCCGCACGGCCGACGAGTCGTCGAGCGGTTCGAGCGTCAGGCGCGGGATGGAAGGCGGGTTCCGATCGGCCACCACGAGGCCCGCGCGCTGCGGGTGGTAGGCCACGTCGCCGCGACGGATCTCGAAATGGAGATGCGGCCCGCCCGCGCCGCTCTCTCCCGACCACGCCACCACGTCCCCCGCGCGCACGCGCATCTCGTTGGGCTTGGGCCAGAGATCCTGCTCGTACTGACCGTTGGTTGCCTGGGCCTTCCGGACATAGGCGTCGATCGCCGGCGCGAACGCATCGAGATGGCCGAGCTGGAACGTGCGGCCATCCGCGGCGCGCAGATACACGGACCGACCGTAGCCGACCCCGGAGCAGCGCACGCGCTCCACCCACCCGCTCTCGGGAGCGCGCACCGGTTTCCCGACGCGGCGATTGGTCGACAGATCGAAGCCCGCGTGGAAGTGGCCGATCCGGTACTCGCCGAATCCTCCGCTGACGACGAGCGGCGGTGCGAGCGGGGTGCGCGTCAGGGGCGGCCCCAGCGGTGACAGCGCGGCCTGTCCCGGCGTCCGCGCCGGAGAGCCGGCCGCGGCGAGGCTCACGAGCGCAAGCCCGGTGGCGAAAACCAAGAACAGCGTCTTCATCCCCGGGATACTAACCCGATCGCCTCGCGTCGAGGTGAAAGGCAGGCTACTCGAGACCCGCCCGGTGGGTCTCCGGCGCGAACCAGGTGGCCGCCAGCGTGATGGCGCAGCAGGCGACGAGGTAGGTCGCCACGGCGCCGGGGCCGTGGCGGCTCAGGAGCAGCGTCGCCACCAGGGGCGCCAGCCCGCCCGAGAACACGGAAGTGAACTGGTAGACGAGCGAGCTGCCGCTGTAGCGCACCGAAGTCGGAAAGAGCTCCGAGAAATACGCCGCCATCGGCCCGTACATCATGTCGTGGCCGACCATCGCGAGCACGATGGCGGCCGCGACGAACCCGGGCCCTCTGCCGAACAGCCAGAAGAAGGGAAACGCGGTCATCAGCGAGAGCAAAGCACCGGCGAGGTACACGGGGCGCCGCCCGACGCGATCCGAGAGATGCGACCAGAACGGGATGGCGACCAGTCCCACCACGGCCGACAGCACCACCCCGCCCAGCACGGCGCTGCGCGGGTAGCCGAGCGTCTTCTCGCCGTAGCTCAGCACGAACACCGTATAGATGTAGAACAGCACGTTCTGCGCGAAGCGCATCCCCGCTCCGATCACGACCTCGCGCGGATGACGGCGGAACACCTCGAGCAGGGGCGCCCGCGACTCGCGGCCGGCATCGCGGACCGCCGCGAACGCCGGTGACTCCAGCACGCGGAGGCGCACGAAGAGGCCGATCCCGACGAGCACGACCGAGAGAAGGAATGGCACGCGCCATCCCCAGTCCAGGAACGCACGCTCGGGCAGGCGGGCCGAAAGCGCGGTGACGAGTCCCGTCGAGAGCAGGAGGCCGGCCGGAACGCCCATCTGGGGCCACGATCCATGGAAGCCGCGGCGCTCGGAGCCCGAGTGCTCCACCGCCAGCAGCACCGCTCCTCCCCACTCGCCGCCGACGCCAAATCCCTGCAGGAATCGAAGCACGACGAGGAGCGCCGGCGCCCAGATGCCGATCCGGTCGTATCCCGGGAGCAGTCCGATCAGCGCCGAGGCGACGCCCATGATCACGAGCGACCAGACCAGCATCGTCTTCCGCCCGACGCGGTCGCCGTAGTGGCCGAAGACCGCTCCGCCGAGAGGACGCGCGACGAATCCGACCGCGAAGGTCCCGTAGGCGCTCAGGGTCCCCGCGAGCGGATCGAGGGTGGGAAAGAAGAGCCGGTTGAAGACCAGCGCCGCGGCGGTGCCGTAGAGGAAGAAGTCGTACCACTCGATCGTGGTGCCGACGAAGGAGGCGAAGACGACGCGTCGAAGCTGACCCGGGCTGGTCACGCTAGAACCTCATCTTCGTCCCGCGCCCCTTGGCGATTCCGCCGCCCTCGGCCGGCTTGCCGGCACGATCCAACGCCTGGTACTGGATCGTCGAGGTGAACGAGCCGCCGTCGTCGGAGAGCCGGATCCGCTCGGTCAGCACGCCGCGCCCGGAGGGGATCCAACCCGCGCCGGACTTGAACGCGTCGGGCGCCGAGGGCGACGTCGCGTAGAACTCGTACCTCGCCTCGAACTCGTTCGGTCGAATCGTGCGCCACACGCCGTAGGCCGGCGGGACCGGCGGCGCCGCGTCGTAATTGGAGGACTCGGTCAGCGTGCCGTCGTCGTGGAAGACGTACATGAATTCGAGATCCTGGATCGGGGCGAAGGCCCCCGAGTCGAAACGGACCGAAGAGCGCCAGGCGCCGACGAGCGCGGCTCGTGAAGCCCCGCCCGGGCTGCATCCCGCAAAGGAACCCGCGAAGATCAGGACCCACCCCCAAACCCATCCTCGTCTCATCGTCAGCCTCCGACGTGCACGTCGATCGCAACGGCCACCGCAGCCGGGGAATACCTTGCTCCTTGCCTCCAATCGGTCCAGAATACATCCATAGCCTCTTGCTTCAAGGCCACCCCTGACGGTGGTCGACCCCGTGGCGGCGGACCGTCCGCGCCGCGGGACCAAACGGCGCAGGCCTGCGGCTCCAGTACCCACGTACCTCAGCCGCCCGAAATCGAACCGGCCGCCCGTACCCTCCTCGAACCGGTCCCAGAACGGCATCTCTCGAGAACCAGGCCTCAGGGCCATACGGCTCGACCGAGCCAGCGTGCGCACGCACAGGCGCCGGGAAGGAATGGACATGAATCACAAGATGACGGATCTGAAGGGCATCGATCAGGATCTCGTCGCCAAGCTGAAGGCGGCGGGCGTCGAAACCACGAGCGACTTGATGAAGGTCTGGCACGACCCGGATCAGCGCGCCAAGCTCGCGACCACCTCGGGTCTCAGCGACGAGCAGTTCAAGCGGATGGTTTCGCTGGCGCGGATGGCGCGCATGCCAGGCGTGGGGCCGAAGTACGCGGAGCTCCTGGTCACCTCCGGCGTCATCGGCCGGAAGAGTCTCTCCAAGCACACTCCCGAAGGTCTCGTGAAGCATCTCGCGGAGGTGAGCGCGTCGCGAAAGCTCACGGGTCCGGTGCCCACGCTGACGGAAGTCGGCGCCTGGTTCGCCGAGCTCAAGCCGCTCGTCGGACCCCCGGACTGACCCCGGCCCCAAACCACGCTTGGCGAAGAGGGCCCCGGCGGCCGAACCGCCGGGGCATTTCCTTGGGAGGCCCCCTCTGATTCCAGGGTAGCCCCGCCTCCCGCCCGCTGCTATCGTGACGGCGCTTGAAACCCAGAGAGCTGACGATACGCGGCCTCGTCCTGGGCGCGCTGATCACGACGGTCTTCACGGCCGCGAACGTCTATCTCGGCCTGAAGGTCGGGCTCACCTTCGCTTCGTCCATCCCCGCGGCCGTCATCTCGATGGCCATCCTGAGCGCCGTCAAGGACTCGTCCATCCTCGAGAACAACATCGTGCAGACCGTCGCCTCCGCGGCCGGCACGCTCTCGGCGATCATTTTCGTCCTGCCCGGACTGGTGATCGTGGGCTGGTGGACGGGATTCCCCTTCTGGCAGTCGTTCCTGATCTGCGTGAGCGGCGGCATCCTCGGCGTGTTGTTCACCATTCCGCTGCGGCGCGCGCTGGTGACCACGTCCGACCTCCCCTACCCCGAGGGGGTTGCGGCGGCCGAGGTGCTGCGGGTCGGCTCCGGCACGCGCGGCGAGACGAAGGACGACACCGGCGAGGCGCGCGAGGGACTGGTCGCCGTCATCCTCGGCTCCGTCGCCTCGGCGGGGCTCGCCATCGTGACGGCGACGCGCATAGCCGCGGCCGAGGTGACCGGCTTCTTCCGGGTCGGCGCCCGGGCCTCCAGCGGATACGATGTCGCGTGGTCGCTCGCGCTGCTCGGCGCGGGGCATCTCGTCGGACTCTCGGTCGGGATGGCCATGCTGACCGGCCTCATCATCGCCTGGGGCATCGCCGTCCCGATCCTGACCTCCATGCAGCCCGCGGCCGCCGGCGTCGGGCTCGACGCGCACACGCTCACGATCTGGCGCACGCAGGTGCGCTTCATCGGCGCCGGGGCCATCGCCGTGGCCGCCATCTACACGCTGGCCACGCTCGCGAAGCCGGTCATCGGCGGACTGGTGGGCACGCTCGCCGCCTCGCGGGCCAAGGCCTCCGCGGACGAGCGGGATCGCGACCTCTCGCCCGGCTGGATCGTCGTGCTCACGGCCGCCTGCCTCGTCGTCGCCGGCTGGCTCGCCTTCACCTTCGCGAAATCGACGGCGCTCGCGCCGCACGCGGTGCCGCTCACCGTGATCGCCGTGCCCTTCGTGCTCCTCGGGGGCTTCCTGATCGCGGCCATCTGCGGCTACATGGCGGGATTGATCGGAGCCTCGAACAGCCCGATCTCGGGAGTCGGGATCCTTTCGATCGTGCTGTGCGCCTCGGCGATCATCGTCGCCGTGGCGCCGACGCCGGAGACGCGAGGCCCCCTGGTCGCGTTCGCGCTCTTCGTGACGGCGATCGTGTTCGCGTGCGCCACGATCTCCAACGACAACCTTCAAGATTTGAAGACCGGCCAGCTGGTCGGTGCCTCTCCCCGGCGCCAGCAGATCGCCCTGATCGTCGGCGTGGCCGCGGGCGCCTCGGTGATCCCCTGGGTGCTCAACCTGCTCGCCAAGGCCTATGGATTCGCCGGCGCGCCGAACGTCGGCGTTGTCGCGCCCAATCCCCTGCCCGCGCCCCAGGCGACGCTCATCTCCGCGCTCGCCCAGGGCGTGATCGGGGGCAACCTTGACTGGAAGATGCTCGGCATCGGTGCGCTCGTCGGCGTGGGTCTCATCCTGATGGACACGACGCTCGGCGCGATGAAGAAGCTGCGCATTCCGCCCCTCGCCGTGGGCATCGGGATCTACCTTCCGATGTCGGCGACCTTCGCCGTCGTCGTGGGGGCCGTGGTGGGGCACTGGTACGACCGCCGCGCCCGCTCGATGCCGAACCCCGGCCGTGCCGAGCGGCTGGGCACGCTGGTCGCGTCGGGATTGATCGTGGGCGAGAGCCTGTGGGGGGTGATCAACGCCGGCCTCATCGTCTCGTTCGCCAAGGACGCGCCGATCGGTCTCGTTCCCGAAGCCTTCGCGCTCGCGCCGTGGCTCGGGCTTCTGGGATTCGTCGGCACGATCGTATGGCTCTACGGCTGGATGCTGAAGCGTTCCGCAGAAGCCCGCTGAGCTCCCTGCGGGCGGCGGGTCACGAGCCGGGGATCTGTTTCAGCAGCTCCTCGTTCGTGGCAAACTGCTCCATCACTTTCCGCAATTCCAGTATGGCCTGCTTCGGCGGCAGCTCCAGGATCTTGCGGCGCAGACGGTTGATCGCCTCGATCTCGTCCTTGGAGTAGAGGAGCTCGTCCCGCCGCGTCCCGCTCTTCGCGATGTTGATGGCCGGGAACACCCGCTGGTCGGACAGCGCCCGGTCGAGAACGACCTCGCTGTTTCCGGTCCCCTTGAACTCCTCGAAGATCAGGTCGTCCATGCGCGAGCCGGTTTCGATGAGCGCGGTCGCCAGGACCGTGATCGATCCGCCCGATTCCGCGTTCCGCGCCATGCCGAAGAATTTGCGCGGAATCTCGAGCGCGCGCGAATCCAGCCCGCCGCTCATGGTGCGCCCCGAATCGGAGCCGTACGCATTGAAGGCGCGCCCCATCCGCGTGAGGCTGTCCACCAGCACGACGACGTCGCGCCCGCACATCAGCTCGCATCGCGCCTTGGCCATGCACATGGTGGCCAGCCGGACGTGGTCCTCGACCGACTCGTCGCTGCTGCTCGCGAAGACCTCGGCGGCTACCGAGCGCCGGAACTGTGTCACCTCTTCCGGCCGCTCGTCGATGAGCAGCACGGTCACAATCGTGTTGGGCGCACCCGCGAGGATCGCGGCGGCAATCTCCTCCAGCAGGGTGGTCTTTCCCGCCTTCGGCGGCGAGACGATGAGTCCTCGCGTGCCGCGCCCGATCGGCGCGAAGAGGTCGATGATCCGCATCGAGACATTCCCGAGGACTCCCAGGGGAAACCGCCGGTCCGGATTCGTCGCGGTCAGGCCGGTGAATGAGGCCCGCTTCTGGAAGGCTTCGGGAGGCAGGCCGCAGACCGCGGCGACGGACTCCAGCCGGGCCCCCTGCCCGCCGGCCACGGCGGTGCCGGTGATGGCGGCGCCCGAGATCAGCTGGTAGCGCGTGATGAGGCCGGGGGAAACGTAGACATCCTCGCCGCTCGGCGCGAACGAGCGTGCCGGATCGCGGAGAAAGCCGCCGCCGCGCTCGAGCACCTCGAGGTAGCCGGATACGGGACGCGGCGGGCCGGTCTCGATCGGGGCGGCGGGCGCCTGGCGCGGACCGCGGCGGTGGGGCGGCGACGGTCCCCGGGGCGGCCGCTGCAGCGATCTCGGCCCGGACGGTCGGGCCGGCCGCGGTCCCTGATGCGACCGCTGAGGAGGCTTGGGACCGGAGGGTCCCGCGGGTCGCGGCCCCTGAGGCGACCGCTGAGGCGACCTCGGGCCCGACGGTCGGGCCGGCTGCGCCCTTCCGCCCTGCTGCTTTCCTCGACGTGATGGTCTGCGACCGCCGCCTGTCATGGAAGTTCCCTTGTGCCGCATTGGCGGCCGAAAAGGAACCCTTTACTTACGGGTCCCGATGGCCGATACTCTTTTCGAGTAGTTGTAACCTGACGGTCGCACGCAGCGAAAGCACGCGAACTTTGCCGCAGGAGAAACTGCCTGCGGCTTTTTTGTTATCCGAACCGATTCGGTTCGGGGGCCAGGCCAAATTGGCCGGGTCGGCCCTCTCGAGAGAGAGGGTATGTTGGGGCGTTGGCCCCGGTGAACAAGGAGCACAGAGTGGCTGCAGGTACCGTGAAGTGGTTCAACGAGTCCAAGGGTTTCGGTTTCATCCAGCAGGAAGGCGGAGAGGACGTCTTCGTTCACTACTCGGCGATCTCGGGCGAGGGCTTCAAGACGCTTGCCGAAGGCGAGCGGCTGGAGTTCGACGTCGTCCGCGGTCCGAAGGGACTGCAGGCGGCGAACGTCCGTAAGGCATAGCGTTACGCCCCGTGTTGCGGGAGGCGGCGCCTCGCGGCGCCGCCTCCTCGCACCGGCCGCGCTGGTGCAGCGATCAGTGCCCTTCCGCTGACCCCATTCCGAAATCCTGCTTCTTGTAGTCCTTCGGGACCTGGAACAGGTCCCCGGACGGCTCCTTCCGATCGAACGACTGGAGCTGCAGGTCCAGGCTCATCTGGTCCCCGTTGAAGCAGCGGCTCACGATCGGATACCCGTCCACGCTCGTGTCCCACTGGAACGCGCGCTCCCCGGAGCCGCCCGAGCCCCCCCGCACCGCGATCATGTAGTTTCGCAGGTACTCCTGCATGGCCAGGAGGGACGCCCGCTCCTTCTCGCTCATCCTGAAATCGGGCGAGGGCGTGCCCCAGTACTCGGCCTTCTTCACGGTGCCCTGCATCACGTCGACCCGGGTGCATTCGTAGCCGCCGATCGTCTTCTTCTCCTGCGACCACACGTAGGTGTCCGGAACCGGCGTCGCCGCTCCGAGCATGCCCTTCATCATCTGTTCGGCCATCTGGCGCTGCGCCGGAGGAAGATGGGCCATCTGCTCCTGCATCTGCGCGGCCGGCGAGGCGGCCTGCCCCTTCGCGATGTCGAAATAGTTCTTTCCCGTGTCGTCCACGATCCGAAGCACGTGCTCCTTCTCGACGAAGAGCATTCGCGAGGACGTCTTCGCGTCCTTCAGGATCATGGCCACGCGCCCCGGCTCGACCGAGAACTGGGCGGTCGCCGGGATCATCTTGCCGTCCCGGAGCACCGTTCCCGCGTAGTAGGTGTTGAGCTCTGCGGCCGCCGGTGCGGCGGCCAGGGCAAGGATGAGGACGATCAGAACGAGTCGGGTCATGGCCATTCTCCTCTGCGGCGCCACGGCGCGCGGAACGGATTCCCGAAACGGGCTTACCCCACGGTGTCCAGCTTGAGCTTCCGAACGAGTGCGCCGTAGCGAGGGTCCTGCCGGATCCCATCGAGGCGCGGATGGACCCGCAGGAAGATCAGCCCGGTGGCCCTGTCCAGGACCGCGACGTCCAGCCAGCGGAACGCCTCGTCCACGTCGCCCAGGCGCGCGTGAAGCGCCGCGATGCCCCAGGCGGACACCACGCGGCGCGAGCGCGCCGCGATCAGCTCCTCCAGCTGGCGCCGCGCCTCCTTCGTGTTGCCCATGCTGATCTCGAGGTGCGCGATCCCGAAATGCGGCCCGGCCACGCCGCCGCTCAGGCGCCGGCCCTCTTCGTACTCGCGGCGGGACTCCTCGAACCGGCCCACGGCTTCGAGGGACCGCGCGAGGTCGGTGTGGGCGCCGTCGAATCGGGGGTCGATCTCCACCGCCTTCTGGTAATAGACCAGCGACCGCTCGTACTCGCGGGCGTAGTAGTAGGCGTCGCCGACCGCGGTGTGAATGATCATCGACACCGGATCGAGGTGGAGCGCGGCGAGCATCGCCTCCTGGGCCTCGCGGTGCCGCTCGGTGCAGTAGTAGATGTTCCCCAGGGCCATGTAGGCGCCCGGTTCGGGATTCAGGTCGATCGAGTGCTCGAGATTGCGGACCGCGGCCGGAAGATCGCGATCCAGGATCGCCACTTCCCCGAGCGCCGAGTAGGCTTCCGCGAGCGAATCGTCCAGCTCGAGCGCCTTCAGCGCGGCGGACCGCGCGAGCGGCGCGGCCTCGGCCGGCGCGGCCATCCCTCGCTCCGCGCGGACGACGTGGCAGTGGGCGATCCCCGCCCACGTGGGGGCGAACGTGGGATCCAGCTTCAAGGCCCGATCGTAGTAGCGGAGGCTCAGCTCGATGGCTTGCGGCGAGGTGGCCGCCGCGGTGTGCCGGCCTTTCAGGTATTCGACGTGCGCCTCCGGGTTGACGGCCGCCTGGCGCTTGGCCAGCCGCTTCGCCTCCTTGGGCGTCACGTGCACCTGGATCTCCTTCGCCACCGCTTCGGCGACACGGCTCTGGAGATCGAGAACGTCCTCGAGGTCCCCGTCGTATCGGTCCGCCCAGAGCGTCTCGTCGCTTCGCGCGGAGATGAGCTGAGCCGAGACGCGAACCCGCTTGCCGACGAGGAGCGCCGAGCCCTCGAGAATGGCGCTGACGTTCAGCTCGCGGGCGATCTCGGGAAGCGCCTTCTGGGATCCCTTGTAGCGCATGGCCGAGGTGCGTGAGATCACCCGCAGCGCCTTGAGCCGCGCGAGCTCCGAGATCAGGGCCTCGGTCATCCCGTCGGCGAAGTACTCCTGCGCCGGATCGCGCGAGACGTTCTCGAAGGGGAGGACCGCCAGGGACGGGAGCGCCTCGCGAACGGAATCCCCATTGCCCCCGCGCGATCCCGGCCGGCCGATGGCGCGCAGCGTCTGGATCACGGCGACGGCCGACGCGGGGCGCTCGCCGGCTTCCTTCCGCAGGCAGGACTCGATCAGGCGGTCCAGATCCTGCGAGATGTCGTCCCGCAGGGACCTGGCCGGGCGAGGCACCCCGTGGAGGATTTCGAACATCAGGGTCTCGATCCGGTCCTTCTCGAAAGGGCGCCGCCCGGTGGTCATCTCATAGAGCACCGCTCCGAGCGCGTACAGGTCGGTTCGCGCGTCGATCACGCCGCTGGCCAGCTGCTCCGGCGCCATGTACGGCAGGGTGCCGACCACCCCCTGGATGCCGCTCGAAGCCGTGGCCAGGGTCTGGCCGCCTTTTTCCTGGAGCCGGGCGAGGCCGAAGTCGACCACCTTGGTCTGCCCCTTCGGGGTGACCATGATGTTGCTGGGCTTCAGGTCGCGATGGATCACGCCCTGCTCGTGGGCCGCTTCCAGCGCCTCGGCGATCTGGCTCCCCAGGCGGACGATCTCGGCTTCGGGGAGCGGCTCCCGCTTCAGGTGGTCCGCCAGCGAATTCCCCAGGACGAGCTCCATCACCAGGAAATCGACGCCCTGGTCGGTGTCGAAGTCGTAGACGGTGGCGATGTGGGGGTGGTTGAGACGGGAGAGCGCGAGCGCCTCGCGTCGGAATTGCCGGCGGGACTCTTCGTTGGCGAGGACGTTGTTCGGCAGAACCTTGATGGCGACGTCCCGCTCCAGCCGGTCATCGTGGGCGCGATAGACCTCCCCCATGCCTCCGGCGCCGAGCCGTTCCAGGACCTGATAGTGCGAGAGCTTCCGGCCGATCATGCCGGAATGATAGCCGACCCTGGCGGAACAGTCTGTACGCGGACGTTGTGGCGGTCCGCGGCCTTCCTCTAAGCTCTCGGGATGATCAGGACGGCCTTAACGCTGATGGCCGGCCTCTGCACTGCCGCCGCCTCCTGGAGCCCGCCCCCAGGCAGTACGGGTGCCACCCCGGCGTACCCATCCTCGGACGCGCCCGGCGATACCGTCACCATCCACGAATGCGTCGCCATGGCTCGCGAGCATGCGCCGGCCATCCTCGCCGCCGGCTCCGACCTCCTGGCGGCCGCCTACGAATCGACGGCCGTCGCCCGGGAGCGCGGCCCGGATTGGGCGATCACGTCGGACGCGACGGTCGCGCCGAGAGGCTTCTACGATCCCACGGTCACCGATCTCGGCGGCTATGACCTGAAGCTGGGATTCGACTGGCCGCTCGCCGACGGGGGAAAGCGGTTCCTCGCGCGCCGGCGAAGCGCCCTGGATCTGGCCCAGGCCCGGTGGCAATCGATGCAGACGGCGCGGGACGTCGGGCTCCGCGCGGGCGAGCTTGCGGCGGAGCTCTTGCGTCTTCAGGAGATCGCGACGGCGCAGGGCGGCGCGGTGGAGTGGACGGTGAGCCTGGGCGCGCTGGTGAAGCGCGGCGTGACCTCCGGGGTGCGTAGCGCCGCCGATTCGATCCGCGTGGGCCTGGAGCGGGACGCCGCCCTCCTCTCCCTGGAGAGCACCCTTCAGGAAGCGCGCACGGACGAGCTGGAGCTTCTCGTTCTCCTCGGAAGGGATCCGCTGGGGCACGTCGTGATCGCGCCGGCCCCCGGCTCCGACCGCCCTCCCGGCGAAGACGATTCGCTGCGCGTCGTCGCGAGCGCCGACCGGGCGCCCGAGGTCGGCCTGGCCGAGATCACGGCCGCGCGCGGCAGCCTCGATCTCATCGAGGCACGCCGGCGGAATGCCGCCACGCTCGACCTCGCGGCCGACGCCGGCCTCGCGGGGGCCGACCTGACCGCCGCCGTGCCCGAGGATCTCAAGGCGGCCAATCCCGACGCCACCCTCGGGGACCGCCTTCGCCGCGACCTCGGAGCCAGCGTGGCGTTCCACTTCCGGATGCCGGTGCTGGACAAGTCGGCGGCGCGGCACGCGCGCGCGCGCGAGGAGACGCTGCGCGCGGCGCGGGCCAAGGCCCTGGCGGAGCGCGGCACGCAGCGACGCGTGGCCCTGGACCTGCTTTCGCAGTGGCGGTTCGCCTACCGGCGCGCGGAGCTGGCGCAAGCGTCGCGCGACCGCGCCGAAGACGCGCTCCTCCGCGTGAAGAGCCTCTACGCGGGCGGCGCGACCACCCTGCTCGACCTGCTCGACGCGCGCCGGGTCACCGAGGAGGCGCGGGAACGGCTGGCCGAGGCCAGGCGGGATGCGCGTCTCGCCCAGCTTCGCGTGGAGGATCGGGAATGACGAGACTGCGAATCGGCGGGGCGGGCGGGACTGTCGTCGTGGCGCTCCTGGCGGCCACGGTGATCGGCGGCTGCTCGAAACACGAAGAATCCGATACCGAAGCGACCACCGCGCGGGTACCGGTCCGGGCCGCGCACGTCGAGACCCGGACCATCCAGAGCGAGATCGCCGCGACGGGGCAGTGGCGCGCGGCCGACTCCATCGTCGTGATCGCCCCGTTCACGGCGTATGTCGAGAGCGTACGCCCGCACCCGGGGGATCGCGTCGCCAAAGGACAGACGATCGCCACCCTGGTCACGCACGAGTCGCGCGCCGCCTTGCGCGGGGCCGAGATCCTCGTGCGCCAGGCGTCCGGAGCGGCGGAGAGCCAGGAGGCGCGCCGCGCCCTGGCGCAGGCGGAGCGCGGGATCGTGCGCGTGCCTCTGATCGCGTCGGTCGCGGGAATCGTGATCCGGAGGAGCGCCGAGCCGGGCTCGGAGGTGGCGGAGAGCGCGCCGCTCCTCACCCTCGTGCCGCAGGGCTCGTTCGTGTTCGAGGCGCACGTCGCGCATGCCGACGCCCGTCAGGTGCGGCCCGGCCAGGCGGCGACGATCCGCCTGGAGGCGGGCGACGTCATCCCCGCCGTGATCCAGCGCCTTCTGCCGCAGGCGAGCGAGTCCGACCAGAACCAGCTGGTCTGGCTCTCCCCCGGGAGGGTTCCCACCGGGGCGCTCGACCGCTTCGGCACGGCGAGCATCGAGACCGGCTCGGTACGCAGCGCGGTCGCCGTGCCCGATTCGGCGCTGGTGGAGGACGATCTCACCGGCCAGGTCCGGATCGCGCGCATCGCGGGAGGGATCGCCATCTGGACCCCGGTTCGCCTCGGACAGGGATCCGGAGGATGGCACGAAGTCCTGGCTCCCGCGCTCCCGCCCGGCACCCCGGTCGTGATCAGCGGCCAGCGGGGGCTGCCCGACAGCACCAAGGTCGAGATCGCACGGTGACCGGCTTCTTCGATGCGGTCCACCGGCAGCGTCGGGCGCTCTCCCTCCTTCTCGCCTCCCTGACGATCCTTTCCGTCGTCGCCGTTCGCAAGCTCCCGAGCTCCATCCTTCCGGAGGTCACCTTCCCGCGCATCAAGATCGTCGCGGACAGCGGCGAGCTTCCGAGCGACGCCATGCTGCGCACGGTCACGCGGCCGCTGGAAGAATCGCTACGCCGCGTGCCCGGCGTCTCCGAGATCCGCTCGACGACGAGCCGCGGATCCACCGAGATCAACCTGGACAGCCGCTGGAACGCGGACATGAACCTCACGCTGCAGCGCGTGCAGGCGCAGATGGAATCGGCCCGGCCGGAGCTGCCCGCGGGGACGACCCTGGACGCGCGCCTGATGAATCCGACCCTCTTTCCGGTGCTCGGCTTCTCGCTCACCTCCGACCGGGTCTCCTCGGCACAGCTCCGGGATTTCGCCACCCTGATCCTCAAGCCGGAGCTCTCGCGGCTTCCGGGCGTGGCGGAAGTGGTGCTCCAGGGGGGACACAAGCTGGAAGCGCGTATCACGCTCGATCCCGTCGCGCTCGAAGCGCGGGGACTCACGACGCAGGGCGTGGTCGAGGCGATCCGAAAAGCGGCCGTGCTCGAACCGGTGGGACTTCTCGAGGCCAACCGGCAGCTCTACCTGGGACTCGTCGACAGCCGCCCCTCCGACCTCGAGACCCTGGCCTCGCTCCCCATCCCGCTCGCGTCCGGAGCGCCCGTCGCCCTGGGACAGCTGGGCAGGATCACGCTCGAAGAGGCGCCCGAATTCGTCCGCTATCGCGCCCGCCAGCGCGAGGCCGTGCTCGTCAACGTGCTCCGGCAGCCCTCGGCCAGCGCGATCGCGCTGTCGCAGGAGGCGCACCGGTGGCTGACGGAACACGCCCGCCTGCTGCCGGCCGGCACCCACGTGGAGACCTTCTACGATCAATCCGATCTCGTTCGAGCCTCGGTGGGAAGCGTGCGCGACAGCCTTCTGGTGGGCGCGATCCTCGCGTTCCTGGTGATCGTGTTCTTCCTCCGAAGCGTGCGGCTGGCCCTCGCGGGCGCCGCGGTCCTCTTCTTCAGCATCGCGCTCACGCTGATCGGCCTCATGCTCGCCGGCCAGTCGCTCAACATGATGACGCTGGGCGGCATCGCGGCCGCGGTGGGGCTGGTCCTGGACGACGGCATCGTGGTCGTCGAACATCTCGCCTCGCGGACCGCGGGGCCTTCGGCCGTGAGCCGCTCCCAGGCCATGGCGGAGATCTTCCCCTCCCTCGTCGGATCCAGCCTCTGCTCGCTCGCGATCTTCCTCCCGTTCATCTTTCTGGGCGGCGTCACCGGCGCCTTCTTCCGCGTGCTGGCGCTCTCGATGTCGTTGATGCTCGGCTTCTCGCTCGTCCTCTGCCTGACGCTCGTGCCGCTGCTGAGCCCGAGCGGACAGGGCGAGCGCCATGCCCCGGCCCGGAGACGGACCACCGAGCGCCTTCGCGGGCTGCTCGATCGCTCGATCACGCGCCCCCGAGTCGCCGCCCTGGCCGTGGCGCTTCTGATCGTGCTCGCCGTTCCGCTCTACGCGACCCTGGGGACGGGGTTCCTCCCCGAGATGGACGAGGGCTCGCTCATTCTCGACTACGTCTCTCCTCCGGGCACGTCCCTCACCGAAACCGACCGGATGCTCCAGGAGGTGGAGCGGATCATCGCGGGCATGCCCGAGATCGCCTCCTGGTCGCGGAGGACGGGCGACCAGCTCGGGTTCTTCATCACCGAGCCGAACACGGGCGACTACGTCCTGCGGCTCAAGTCCGGCCACCGGAGGAGCGCGGACGAGATCGCCGACGACCTCCGGCAGCGGATCGAGACCAGCCAGCCGGCCCTGGAGGTGGAATTCGGCCAGCTCGTGGAGGACGTGATCGGGGACTTGACGACGAATCCGCAGCCGATCGAGGTGAGGGTCTTCAGCGAGGACCGCTCGATCGCCGAATCCAAGGCGAGCGAGATCGCGGCGCTGCTCGAACGGGTGCGCGGCGTGGTCGACGTGAAGAGCGGCGTCGTGGTGAGCGGCCCCACGCTCGTGGCGACTCCGAATGCCACGGCCGCTCACGCCACCCTGGACGCGGGCGACATGGCCGCCGGCGCCGCTCCCGCCGTGGCCGGAGTGGACGTGGGAGAGATCGTGCGAGGCGCCCGGGCCTGGAGCGTGCGTGTGGTCCTGCCGCGGCCGGCCGGGCTGAGCGGAACCGACATCCTGGCCCGGGTTCCGGTGTCGGTCGGCACGGGCGCCCATGCGCGCCTCGGCGATCTGGCCGCGATCACGACCAACCCCGGCGAGACCGAGATCGCGCACGACAATCTTCGCACCATGGTGGCCGTGACCGCGCGCCTCTCCGGACGAGACCTGGGCTCGGCGATCGCGGAGATCCAGGGGCGGGTGCGACGTGAGCTGGTGCTGCCCCGCGAAGCGTCCATCCAGTACGCGGGCCTCTGGGCGGAGCAGCAGTCGTCCTTCCGGGGGCTGACCGGGGTCGCTCTGGCCGCGGCGGCCCTCGTGGCCCTGATCCTTCTCGCTTCCTTTCAGGCGTGGACGGAGGTGATCGCGGTGCTGCTCGTGGTCCTGGCGTCGCTCGCCGGTGTGTTCGCGGCCCTGCGCCTGAGCGGCGCGACCTTCAACATCTCGAGCTTCGTCGGGGTGATCATGATGGTGGGCATCGTTTCCGAGAACGCCTACTTCCTGGTGGCGGCGTTCCAGGCGCGACGGGCATCCGGAGATCCCGCGTTCGAGGCGGCCCGCGCGGCCGCGCTCCGGCGCGCCCGGCCGGTGCTGATGACGACGTTCGCGGGGATCGCCGCGCTGGCGCCGCTCGCCCTCGGACTGGGCGCGGGAAGCGCGCTCCTGAAGCCGCTCGCCGTTGCGGTGGTCGGGGGCTTCTCGATCTCCGCGTTCCTGCTGCTCCTGGTGCTACCGGCACTGCTCGGCCGGTTCGCATCCCGGTAGCCGGGCTTGTGAACGAACGGCTCGTGGTGCTCTCGTTCTACGGATACTTCGTCGTGTTCCTCCTGGTGGAGTTCGTCCTGACGCGGTTTCGACTCGGATCGGGGGAGCGTGGGAATCGCGACCGCCTGTCGGCCCTCTTCTTCCTGATCCTGCCGTTCGTGGGCATGTTCCTGTGGATGTTCTGCATCAAGGCGCGCCTCGTCGGCGCGAACCCGTCCTGGCCGTCGTGGATTCTCGGGGTGGCGGTGGGACTTTGCGGATTCGCCGTTCGATTCGTGGCCAAGAGGACGCTGGGCCGCTTCTTCACCGTGCGCGTGCAGCTCCAGGAGAAGCACGAGGTCGTGAGCACGGGAATCTATCGGTCGGTGCGGCATCCGCTGTACCTGGGATACGTGCTCGAGTGGGCGGCTCCTCCGCTGATCCTGGGAAGCCCCGCGGGATTCCTGTTCACCACCCTCCCGATCCTGCTGGGCGTGCTCCAGCGCATCCCTCGCGAAGAGGCGCTCTTGGTCGAAGGACTGGGGGAGAGCTATCGCGCGTACATGGCTCGGACGAAGAGACTCATCCCCGGGGTGTGGTGACCACGGCATCCGGGTGTCCGGATCGGGACGAGGATGCCGCGGTGGCTACCTCGATCGGACCGCCCGCCGAACCACGGTAGCGCCTCCCCCAGTCCGGCTCAACGCCAGACGATGCGCTGACGCCAACGCTTCCGACGCACCGCAGATGACGTCGGGCTGGACCCCGGTGCCCTCCCAATCGCCGCCCGACGTCGCGCTGACGTAGCGGCTGAGCGGGATGAAGATCGAGAAGCGCTCGTCGATCGGAAACCACGCGCCGGGGTGGGCTCCGCCCCCGGTCCTCTCGCCGACGATCGTCGCGCGGCGCGTTTGCTGGAGCTCATAGGCAAAACTCTCGGGCGCCGAGAAGGTTCGCTGCGCGGTCAGAACATAAACCGGCTTGTCGACGTAGCGCTCGCCCGGCAACCAGGCCGCAGTCCAGAATTGCGTTGTCGTGCCGTCGCGACGGCGAAGCAGGTCATTCCAATGTCGCGGCCTGCCGTCGAAGAACCAACTCGCGGCCAGCACGGCCATCACGGGGTCGCCGCCACGGCATTCGCGCAGATCGAGGATCAGCGCGTTCGTCCTGGCAAGCTTTTCCATCGCTGTCGCAAGCGCGCCGCCGGCGAGTTCGGCGCGGAAGAAGCGGTGGAACGCGATGTAGCCGACATTCCCCTCGAGTACGCGCGGCTTGCCGATGCCGAAATTCTCCGTCTTCGCGTCGCGACGAAGCTGCGCCAGTTCCGCGGTCGTCTCGACCGAGTCGCTCGAGGAGTCGGCGACGGACTCGGCGCCGACCTTGACACGCACGTGGCGGTCGCCGGTCGCATCGGCGAGATGGCGACTGAGCAGCTCGGCGAACCGCGCGGGCGTTGTGCTCTTGTCGTACTCGCCGCGCTTGGCGCGCTCACGCACGTCTGCGGCAGCGCGTTCGGCGCGATCCAGGAACACGTAGTTCGCTGACAGCAGCTCCGCGGCACGCGCGATCACAGCGGCTCGCTGTTCGGGGCCGATCGAGGCCCTTTGCCCCCCGAGCCAGCGCAGCAGGCGCTCTTGCCCGACTGCGTCCGATGCGCGGGCGAGTCCCACGGGCCCTTCGGCGAGCGCCCGACCCCTCTCGATGATGTGGACCGAACCGAGCAACAGATCGCCTGCGCGCGTGAGCTCGAGGCTCACGTCGGCTCCTTCGAGCGTGGTCCGGACCAGCACGCTGTCCCCCTCGACGCTCATCTCTTCCACCGGCAAGGGGCCGCCGTCGGGGCCCGCGCGGAACGTCATCTCCGCCTTCCACGAAGCGCCCACGTGCTGGAGATCGAGCTCGATCTCCGCCGAGAGATTTCCCGGCTCCATGCGACCCTTCCAACGACCGGCGACGTCCTGAGTGTTCCCGAAGGCCGTTGCCGCGGCGACCGTGGCGCTGAAGAGCGCGACGGCGAGTCCAACGAGGGCGGCGTGTCGAAATCCGCGACGTTGCATGAGAGGTACCCTTCCAAGTGAGAGTTGGGGCGCAGCTGAGATCGTCTCCTTGGACGGGCGGATACCGTCGCGAGGTTTCAGCGACCCCGCGGTGGTTCCCGACCGGAGTGTCGGGCTACGCTTTCGTGCCGATGACAAGCCCCGTCGGACCCGGCAGTCCGAACCTGCGGATCTCCGTGAAACCGCAGTCCCGAAGCCAGGCGGCGTACTCCTCTTCGCTGTAGGAATTGCCGGCGCGCGTGCCCACGAGCATGTTGAGCGCAAACAGGGCGCCTGTCTTCGGGCCCGCCTTGTCGGCGTCCAGGATGAAGTCGTGGATGACGACGCGTCCGCCTGGGGCGAGCGACGCGAAGGCCTTGCCCAGCATGGCCCGGTTCTCTTCGGGGCTGTTCATGTGGCAGATGGCGGAAAAGAGAACCAGGTCGTAGCCCGTGCCGAGCGAGGGATCGTGCAAGTCGCCGGTCCTGGCGCGGACCTGCGCGCCGACCCCCGCGGCCTCGCTGTAGCGTTGCGCGATCGGCACCACATCGGGCAGATCCAGGACGTCGGCCTCCAGCCCGGGGCGTGCCTGGGCGAAGGCGATGGCGTAGGCGCCCGATCCGCCTCCCACGTCGAGAACGCGCTTCACTCCCTCGAGCCCGATCGTCCGCGCCAGGAGTGGAGCGCGGAACGTGGCGTTCTTGTGCATCGCCGCGATGAAGGTCTCGACCCAGTCCGCGCCGCGCCCGTCGCCCAGGGTCACCGAAGTGCCCTGGCGCACGCACTCGGTCAGCGTGGACCAGCGCGACCAGAGATGGACGGTGTGCAGCAGAGCGGCCCTCGAGTCGTCGGACGCTCCCGCGGCCAGATATCGTCCCGCAACCGGGCCGTTGAAGAACTTCCCGTCGCGCTTCTCCAGCAGGCCCATCGCCGCGAGCGCGTTCAGGAGCATCCCGGTCGCTCGCGGATCGGTGTCCACCGAGCGCGCCACGGCCGCCTCGTCGTTGCCGGCGCCGACGGCGGTGAACAGGTCGAGCTCGATGGCCGTGAGGAGCGTGCGGCTCTCCTGGAACGCGCGAAGCGTCTGCTGGAAGTCGTCGGGCAGCACGGCGGCCTGATCCCGAGCCTTGAGCCCGGCCATTCGCTTCCGACCGTTCTCCTCGATCACGGAGCGCACGGCCGGCGCGTCGCCGGCCCTCAGACGATCCACCGCGCGCCCGGCCCGCAGGTGCTCACGGACGATCTCGGGGACGTCTCCGGGCCTAACGCCCGAATACCAGGCCCCCTCGGGGTAAACGACCAGGTTCGGACCGCGGTCGCACAGGCCGAGGGAGCCGCAGGTCGTCACCTGCACCCCACCGGCCAGACCCTGCTACCCGAGCTCGCTCCGGATAGCCTCGATGACTTCGAGGGAGCCGTTGGCGGTGCAGCTGGGCATGCCTTCCGGCTTCTTCTGATCGCAGACGTAGACGTGGTACTGGAAGGGTTCCATGGCGCTCCTCGGGCGAGGGAATTGGGGGTTCGAGCGGGATCCTCCGCCGGGCAGCTCCCGGCGGCAAGGTCTACCATGGGCGCACCGATGCGAGCTTCCCCAAGGCGAGAGCAATCTTGGGCTTGACAACATACCAACCAGTTGGTATATTTCAGGTGTTGGCTCGTATCCCGCAACCCGAGGACAGGCCGGTGACCCAGTCGACCGTAACCCACGAATCGAAGGCCAGGTTTCTCGAGGCTGCCATGCACGTGATCCGAACCAAGGGGTACACCGCGACCCGGATCGAGGACATCTGCGAGGCCGCGGGGCTGACGAAGGGGAGCTTCTTCCATCATTTCGACACCAAGGAAGACCTCGCTCTCCAGGCGGCGGACCACTTCGCCGCGATGGCGGATCGCCTCTTTGCCGCGGCGCCCTACCGATCGGAGCCGGACCCTCTGGACCGGATCCTCGGCTACGTCGATTTCCGTCGCGCGATCCTCCGAGGCGATCTCCCCGACTTCACCTGCCTGCTCGGTACCATGGTCCAGGAGGTCTACGACACGAATCCCAGGATTCGGGACGCGTGCGAGCGAAACATCAGCGCGCACGCCGAGACCCTGGCGCGCGACATCGCCGAGGCGAAGAAGCGCTACGCACCGGACGCCGCCTGGAATCCCGAAAGCCTCGCTTTCTTCATGCAGTCCGTGATCCAGGGCGCCTTCGTGCTGGCGAAGGCCAAGCAGGGGCCCGAGGTCGCGGCCGAGAGCCTTCAGCACCTTCACCGCTATCTCGAGACGCAATTCCATCGCAACCCAATCCGCAAGGAGCGTGCGTCATGAACGACAAGCCGAAGGTCTCCCCCGGATCACGCGGTTCCAAGATCGTCCCCCATCTCTGGTACTCGGAGCACGCGGCGGAAGCCGCGAAGTTCTACACGTCGATCTTCCCCGATTCCCACATCGACAGCGCCACGCCGCTGGCGGCGGATTCGCCGAGCGGCCCCGCCGGCTCCGTCCAGGTCGTCGAGTTCACGCTCGCCGGGCAGCCCTTCCTGGCGATCAGCGCGGGCCCGCTGGATCCGTTCAACCACGCCATCTCCTTCGTCGTGAACTGTGCCGATCAGGCGGAAGTCGACCGCTACTGGAATGCGCTGTCCGCGGGCGGAACGATCGAGCAGTGCGGTTGGCTGCGTGACCGCTACGGCCTCTGCTGGCAGATCGTCCCCACGGTGCTGGGCGAGATGATGAAGGACGCCGATCGCGACCGTGCGCGCCGCGTCATGGAAGCCATGCTGAAGATGAAGAAGCTCGACATCGAAGGTTTGCGGCGCGCGTACGCGGGCGCCCAGACCGCCAACGCCTGACGGAAAGGAGATCCTCTCATGACACCCGAAGTGAGCCACGATACGGAGCGGCGGACGCGCCCGGGTAAGTTCGTCTGGTTCGAGCATGCGTCCAACGACAAGAAGAAGGCGCAGGCGTTCTATGCGGAAGTGCTCGGCTGGAAGGTCATGCCCTGGGCCGAGGGCGCGTACGAGATGATCCTGGCCGGCGACGCGCCGGACTCGATGATCGGCGGGTACACGCCGCTTCCGGCCGGTCATGCACGGGCGCACTGGATCTCGTACGTGTCGGTGGAGGATGTCGACGCCGCGACGCGCGCCGCCACCGCCAAGGGCGGGAAGGTGCTCGAGCCTCCCCATGAGATTCCGAATGTCGGACGGACCGCCCGAATCGCCGATCCACAGGGGGCCGAGCTGTATCTCTTCCGGAATGCGTCCGGGGATCCGCCCGATTCGTCGGGCAAGGAAGCGCCTCCGGCGCGCACCTTCTTCTGGAACGAGCTGCATACCTCCGACCCGGCCGCATCGCTCGCCTTCTACGAGGCGGTGATCGGCTTCCAGCACAAGACGATGAACATGGGCCCCGGAGGCGATTACCACGTCCTCGAATCCAAGGACGGCACGGGGCGCGGCGGGGTGACGACCCATGGCCAGGAGGCCGGCCCCCACTGGCTGCCCTATGTCGCCGTGGACGATCCCGACGCCACGGTCGCGCGCGCCAAGCGGAACGGCGGCAAGGTCCATGTCGAGGCGACCGACATCCCGGGCGTGGGCCGCTTCGCGGTGATCGAGGATCCCACGGGTGGGTTCCTGGCCGTGATGAAAGCGATGCCGCCGAAGTAAGTCCGCGGATTCGAATGCGGGAAGGACGAAGCCCCGGCGGCCTTGGCTGCCGGGGCTCGCGTCGTTCGGGGTAGCCTCGACACTCAGCCGCGGGAACCCTAGACTCCTCCCACCATGCCCCTGATCCCTGGCACCCGCCTCGGCGCGTACGAGATCATCAGCCCCCTCGGCGCCGGTGGGATGGGCGAGGTCTACCGCGCACGCGACGTGCGCCTGGGTCGCGAGGTCGCGATCAAGGGGCTGCCCGATGCGTTCGCTCGGCATCCGGCACGGCTCGCCAGGATCGAGCGCGAGGCCCGCCTGCTGGCCTCGCTCAACCATCCGAACATCGCCGGTATTTACGGACTCGAAGAGGCCGGGGGCACGCCGTATCTCGTGCTCGAGCTGGTCCTTGGGGAGACGCTTTCCAAGCGGCTGGGGCGCGGCGCGCTTCCGGTCCGCGAGGCGCTCGATGTCGCCGGGCAAGTCGCCGCCGCGATCGAGGCCGCCCATGAGCGGGGCATCGTGCATCGCGATCTCAAGCCGGACAACGTCATGCTCACCGCATCGCGGGCGGTGAAGGTGCTCGACTTCGGAATCGCGAAGGAAAAGGCGACGCAGGAGGAGCAGCCGTCCGACGGGCCGGAGGCCCTCACGCTCTCGGCATCGGCCACGGCCGCGGGCGCCATTCTCGGCACCGTGGCCTACATGAGCCCCGAGCAGGCGAGGGGACGAAGCGTGGATCGCCGCGCCGACGTGTGGGCCTTCGGATGCGTCCTCTACGAATGCCTCACCGCCCGCCAGACCTTCACCGGCGATACGGCGCTCGACGTGATCGCCCACATCCTCGAGCATGAACCCGATTGGAGCCTGATCCCCGCCTCGGTGCCCGCGCGGCTGCGCGACATGACCCGCCGGTGTCTCACCAAGGACGTCCAGGAACGCCCGCGCGACATCGGCGACCTTCGCCGCGAGCTGACCGACATCGCCCTCGAGCTCACCGGAAGCTCGGGCGGCCGGCTCCCGTCGACGGCAGCGCTCCCCTCCCTGGCCGTGCTCTACTTCGAGAACCTGGCGAAGGACCCGGAGAGCGACTACTTCTGCGCCGGCATCACCGAGGACATCCTCACCGATCTCTCGAAGATCAAGGGCCTCCGGGTCGCCTCACGCAATGCCGTCGCCCGCTACCGCGGCGAGGCCGTCGATCTCCCGAAGGCCGCCGCGGAGCTGGGTGTGGGCGCCGTGCTCGAGGGGAGCGTGCGGCGTGCGGGCGACCGTCTGCGCATCACCGCACAGCTCATCAACGCTTCGGACGGTTTCCATCTGTGGGCCGAGCGGTACGACCGGACCATGGAGGACGTCTTCGCCGTGCAGGAGGAGATCGCCTCCTCGATCGCCGAGGCGCTGCGCGTCGCGCTGACGCCCACGGAGTCGGCCACGCTCGTCAAGGACCGGCCGAAGGACGTGCGCGCCTATGATCTCTACCTTCGGGGCCGCGAGCTGTACGGCCGCTACACCGACGCGGCCCTGCGCGAGGCGATGGGTCTGTTCCAGCAGGCGATCGAGATCGACCCGAAGTACGCGCTCGCGTGGGCCGGGATCGCGGATTCCTATGGACAGCTCTGCCAGTGGGGCAAGTCGGTGAACATCCCCGAAACGACCCGATTGGGCCTCGAGGCCGCGCGCCGGGCGATCGCCTTGAACCCCCGTCTACCGGAGGCGTACAAGGCCGAGGCCCTGAACTTGGTCATTGCGGGGGACGAGGAGGCCGCGCGATCCGCGCTCCGGCGCGCCCTGGAAGTGAACCCGCGCTTCATGCCGGCCCTGGCCAACCTGACGGTCCTGTCGTTCAATCGCGCCGATCTCGCGGCCGCCGAACGGTACTGTCGTCGCGCGGTCGAGGCGGACCCTCAAGATCCGTTCCCCTACCATTGGCTCGCCCAACTGACCTACATGACGCGCCGGCTGGATGAAACGATCGCCACTGCCCATCGCATCCGACAGCTGTCGAAGGACCCCTTCCCCACGACCGTGCTGTACGCCGCCCTCGGGTACGTTCACCTGGCGCGGGGGGATCGGGCGGCCGCCGTCGAGGCGATGCGCGAGGGCCTTTCCCACGGGGCTGAGCCCAACGACATGCGCGCGATCGAAGCGATGGTGGCGGCGGTCGACGGGCGCACGGATGAGGCCAGAGCCATGGTGCGGGAGCTCTGCGACGCAACCGGGCATTCGTTTACCGCCCAGCTGCTGATCGCGGGGGCGTCGGTGCGCCTCGGTGACGTCGCGATGGCTCCGAAGGTCTTCAACCCGGTGATGATCCGGGAGGTCGATACCGCCGCACGGCTCGACCCGAACCTCCACCCGATCCTGGACCTCCCCCAGTTCGGGCCGCGGCGCCGCGACGCCGCGCTGATCTGGCCGCTGGAGGCCCCGATGATGGATCCCTCCGTGCATCGGCTCTTCCGCGAGGTGCGAATCGAGTCGGGGCTCCCCCCGGCAAGCGACCTGAGCTGACCGCGGCTCCGACGAACCCGGCTAGAAGCTGCCCCCGATCGTCAGCCCCGGCCAGATGAGGTAGTCGTCTCCGCTTCCTCGTTCCGTGGGTCGCAAGTAGGTGAAGAAGGGTCGCACGAAGAATCCGCCCGGGGAGCTGTACTGGTACCCCACCGACGCGTGGATCAACCACGTGCTTTCCCAGTCGTTGATGTCTCCGCCCCCGGCGAGCAGCGTGGCGCCGGCCGAGAAGTACGGGCTGTGGACATTTCCCGGGAGATAGGATGCGTACAGGGGAAGGATCGTCACGCCGGCTCCCGACACCTTGATCGCCATGAGCCCGGCCCCAAGCCCGAACTTGCTGGAGACATAGCGCTCATAATTGAGCGTGAACGCCACGCCGCGCCCGCCCAGCTCCCCTCCGACCAGGTTGGGGCGATCGTCGCGAACGCCGGCGATCCCAAGGGACGGTAGAACCAGCAGAACGATGGCCGTAGCCGCTCGAGCGAAATGTCGGAATGTCATGGGCCCCCCTTGGTCGTGGTCTCGTTGCAGCCGCCGCCCTTCCCCTGCATTGCACTGCGGCGGGAGGGCGGAGTCAACCTCCGCGCCGGACGCTTGTCGAGAGCCGGGTCTTCCTAGAGCCTCAAGTTCAACGCCGTGTGCGGGATCGGCGCGGAAAGCGCACTTAACAAGAATGTGAAAACAAAGAGGCCGCCGGTTGCCCGGCGGCCCCCTCGCGACTGCTTTGCTGCGAGTGTTACTTCACAAGCGCCATGCGGCTTCCGGACTCGGAGCCGTCGGCGAACTTCACCTTGTAGAAGTACACACCGCTCGCCAGCTGCGTTCCGTCATCACGACGACCGTTCCAACGAACCTCGTTGGCACCGGCCTCGGCCTTCGTCGAAAGCGTCCGAACCAGCTGGCCGCCCACGTTGAAGATCCGCAGCGTCACC
>DATJEJ010000007.1:0-8923 GCA_035496795.1 Candidatus Omnitrophota bacterium | reverse complement strand
GGCGTCGAGGGCTGGTATCAGCTGGAAAAGGGGACGACCTCCCTGGGCGTCCGCTGGAACTGGGAGGAATTCCACGTCCAGGACTTCCAGGCGTCCGTCATCCCGCTCCTCTATCCGGCCGTCAACCCGACCATCCTGTTCATGGCCGACAATTTCCGGGACTCTCGCGCCCACATTCTGAGCGTGATGCTGCGCCGCACCTTCTGATTCGGCAGATCCGCTTCGGTTGATCCGGGGCGCGGCGGGGAGGCTCTCCGCCGCGCCCCTCTTCGTACCCCTGCTCGCTTCGCGGGGGGACCCTCCCGAAGGCCCCCTGCGTTCCCGCGGCCCCGGTAGCCGACGCACCCCCGTTTTGCTACCTTCGGGGGACTCCGTCTCCACGGCTCCGCTTCCGCTTCGAGGGGGGTATTCCCGATGACGCTTCGCTCCGCGCGCCCGGCTCGTGGCACCGCCTGGGCCGCCGTGGTGTCCCCGATCGCAACGATCGCCCCGATTGCCACGATCGCGACGATCGCGACGATGATCGCGGCGCCCCAACCGGCCCGCGCGAGCCAGACCCTCAGCACCTTCTCCATCGTCGCGTGCGACACCGTGACGCAGGAGCTGGGGGTCGCCGTGCAGTCCAAGTACTTCAGCGTGGGGGCGACCGTCCCCTGGGCCGAGGCGGGCGTCGGAGCGGTCGCGACGCAGGCGAACGTCAATCCCTCGCTCGGCCCCCAGGCTCTGGCCCTCCTGCGCTCCGGGCTCTCCGCGCCCGAGGTGATGCGCGCGCTGGCCGCCGCGGACACCGCGTGGGACGGCCGGCAGTTCGGGATCGTGGACGCGAAGGGTCGCGTGGCCAACTGGACCGGGAAGCGCTGCCTCGACTGGGCCGGAGGCGAGACCGGCGTCGCGTTCGCCTGCCAGGGGAACATCCTCGCAGGCCCCGCGGTGGTGCAGGGGATGGCGCGCGCGTTCCGCGAGACGCGCGGGGAGCTGGCCGAGCGGCTCCTGGCCGCTCTGGAGGCGGCGCAGGCGGCGGGAGGCGACAAGCGGGGGCAGCAGTCGGCGGCGCTCATCGTCGTGCGTCCCAGCGCCACCCATCCCGAGTACCGGGAGCGCTACATCGATCTTCGCGTCGAGGATCACAAGACGCCCATCAAGGAGCTTCGCCGCGTCTGGCAGATCCACCAGGGGTTCCACCTGGCGAACGCGCACCTGACCTACGCGACGGAGCTGGAAGCCGCCGGCAAGCCGGAGATGGCCAAGCTGGAGCGCGATCGGGTGGGCGAGACGCTGCAGCGCGCTCTGTCGCGCGGGGAGCGCGATCCCTCGGTGCTGAACGGCCTGGCCTGGGCCTGCGCGTCGAACGCCATCTTCCTCGAGGACGCGCGCAAGGCGGCGGAGCGCGCCGTGAACGCCGATCCGCGGAACGTGGACATCCTGGACACGCTGGGCGAGGTCTACTTCCGCCTGGGCGAGAACGCCAAGGCGGTCGAGGTGGAGACGCGCGCCGAGCGGATCGATCCGAAGAGCCAGTATCTGAAAGACCAGATCGCGCGGTTCAAGGGGGACGGCAAGTGAGGCCTGGGCGCAGGGCGATCCGTCACGGAACGCTCGCGGCCGCGGCCGCGGCTCTCCTGTTCGCCTTGGCGCCCGCGCCGGCGCGCGCCACCTTCTCCATCGTGGCGTTCGACTCGACGACGCAGGAGCTGGGCGTCGCCGTCCAGTCGCGCGCCTTCAGCGTGGGGATGGCGGTGCCGTGGGCCGAGGCGGGCGTCGGGGCGATCGCGACCCAGGCTTCCACGAACGAGTCGTTCGGCCCGAAGGGACTGGCGCTCCTGCGCGGAACGCCGGCCCGGCCCGGCCGCCCGGCGCGGAGGCTGTCCGCGGTCGAGACGCTGCGAACGCTGCTCGCCGCCGACTCGGGAGCGACGCACCGGCAGGTCGGGATCGTGGACGCGAAGGGGCGGAGCGCCGCCCATACGGGGAAGGACTGCAACCCGTGGGCGGGGAGCCGCACGGGACCGGGCTACTCGATCCAGGGGAACATCCTGGCCGGCGAGGCGGTGGTCGCCGACATGGAGCGCGCCTATCTCGCGACGAAGGGGGAGCTGGCGCAGCGGCTCCTCGCCGCGCTCCAGGCGGGGCAGGCCGCGGGCGGCGACAAGCGCGGCCAGCAGTCCGCGGCGATCCTGGTCGTCCGCCCCAGCGACGAGTTCCCCGAATACCGTGAGCGCTACGTGGACCTGCGCGTCGAGGACGCGAAGGAGCCGATCCAGGAGCTGGTGCGGGTCTTCGGCATCCTCGAGGCGCAGCGGCTGGCCGAGGCGCATCTTCGCTTCGCCGAGATGTACGACAAGAAAGGGAAGAAGGACCTGGCCCGGATCGAGCGCGAGCGCGTGGGCGAAGCGCTCCAGCGTGCCCTGGACCGCGGCGAGAACGACGCCTCGAACCTGAACGGACTCGCCTGGACCTGCGCCACCAACGACGTCTATCTGGATCAGGCGCTCCAGGCGGCCCAAAGGGCCGCCGATCTGGAGCCGAAGAACACGGGCATCCTCGATACCCTGGCCGAGGTGCATTTCCGGATGGGACACGCCGACAAGGCGGTGGAAGTGGAGTCGCGCGCCCTCGCGATGGAGCCGGGAAACAACTACCTGACCGATCAACTGCGCCGCTTCCAGTCCGGGCAGAAATAGGAGCCATTCATGCCGAAGCGTCCGGTGACCCCCGAAACGTTGTTCGACATCCAGTTCCTCGACGCGGTGTCCCCCTCGCCCGACGGAACGCGCGCCGTGTACGAGGTCAAGACGATCGACCGTGAGAAGGACGAGTACCAGTCGCACCTGTGGCTGATCCCGACCGGGGGCGGGGCGCCGCGCCGCCTGACGCAGGGAGAGCACAAGAACTTCGGGGCGGTCTGGCACCCGGACGGGACGACCATCGCGTTCGTCTCGACCCGCCGTGACAAGAAGCCGCAGATCTACAGCCTGCCGCTGGACGGCGGCGAGGCCGAGCGGCTCACCGACCTCGACGGCGAGCCCAGCTCGCTGGAGTGGTCGCCCGACGGCAAGTCGATCCTCTTCGTCTTCCGCGCGAGCGACCCGCCGGAGCTGGGGCACCTGCCCGGCTCGGCGCCGGAGAAGAAGGCGCACGAGGCGAAAGCGGACAAGAAGGAGCTGCCCGAGCCCACGTTCCGCCACATCACGCGCATGCTCTACAAGCTGGACGGCTCGGGGTGGCTTCCCCGGTCCCGCTCGCACCTGCACGTGCTGGACGTCGCGACGCGTGCCGTGCGCGCGCTCACGTCCGGGAACTTCGATCACGGCCCGGGAGCCTGGTCGCCGGACGGAAAGCAGGTCGCCTTCACCGCCAACCGCCAGGAGGACGAGGAGTATTCCTCCTACGTCGTGAGCGACGTGTTCGTGGTGCCCGCCTCGGGCGGGGAGCCGCGCAATCTCACGCCCGGGCCGGGCGTGGCGAGCGGGCTCTCCTGGTCGCCCGACGGCTCCACGATCGCGTTCCTCGGACACGATCAGCCCGACGACTGGTGGGGCATCCCGAACTACCACCTCTGGACCGTCCCCGCCGCGGGCGGCGCGCCGCGAGACCTGACCGCGGGCTGGGACCGCTACGCCTCCGACCTCGTCGGGAGCGATCTGCGCGACTTTCACGCCCCCGGAAACCCGGTCTGGTCCCCGGACGGATCGACCCTCTATTTCCAGGGGAGCGAATTCGGCTCGACCCACATCTATCGGATTCCCGCACGGGGTGGAGCGGTCCCGGAGCCTCTGACCCAGGGCGGCGTCCAGATCCTCGACATGAAGCGCGGTCGCCACGCCGAGGAGATGATCGTGATCCGCTGCGATCACCAGGATGCCGGCACCGTCGCGCGTTTTCATCCCGCGAACGGCCGCTTCACCGACCTGGTCACGCCCAATCGCGAGCTCTTCGATTCGCTCGCGCTCTCGGCGCCCGAGGAGCGCTGGACCGAGGCGCCGGGCGGGCACCGCGTGCAGTCCTGGCTGATTCCGCCGAGCGCGGCCGCGAAGAAGACCGCGAAGCACCCGATGATCCTCGAGATCCACGGCGGGCCGCGCGTCCAGTACGGCGCCTGCTTCTTCCTCGAGTTCCAGATGTTCGCGAGCGCCGGCTTCTACGTCCTCTTCTCCAATCCGCGCGGCTCGCAGGGCTACGGCGAGGCCTTCACCAAGGCGATCGTCCACGACTGGGCGGCGCCCGCGTACGACGATCTCATGCTCGTCGTGGACGACGCCCTCGCCCGGCATCCCGACATCGACATGGAGCGCCTCGGCGTCACGGGCGGCTCCTACGGCGGCTACATGACCAACTGGGTGGTCGGCCACACGGAGCGTTTCCGGGCCGCGATCACGCAGCGGTGCGTCACGACCATTCCCACGCTCCTCCTGGGCGACGACTTAAGCCCCGTCGCCACGCCCGAGTTCGGCGCCGAGCCGTGGGAGGACGCCGAGATCCTCCGCCGCCAGTCGCCGCTCACCTACGTCGAGAAGATCCGCACGCCGCTCCTCATCACGCACAGCCTCATGGATCAGCGCTGCGACGTCACCGAGGCGGAGATGCTGTACAAGGCGCTGAAGGCGCTGCGGCGCGAGGTGGAGATGGTGCTCTTCCCGGGGGAGAGCCACGGCCTCTCGCGGAAGGGAACGCCGTCGCGCCGCGTGGCGCGCATGCACCTCATGCGCGACTGGTTCGTCCGGTATCTCGCGCCCGAGGGCGCGCCGGCTCCGGTGAGCGGCGTCGCCACGTCGGCCGAGCCGGCGATGGCGGGCGCGCGGCAGAACGCCGCCGGGTAGGCCGGTGAACGGGAGGGGCGGGGTCACGATGAAGCGTACGCGTGGAGCTTAAGGGGAGGACGGTCCTCCTCACGGGGGCGAGCGGCGGCATTGGCAGGCCCGCCGCGCTCGGGCTGGCCGCGGCGGGCGCGCGCGTGGCGCTCTTCGCCCGGAGCGAGGCTCCGCTCGCCGCGCTGGCGTCCGAGGTGGCCGCGGCCGGGGGAGAAGCGCTCGCCGTCTCCGGCGACGTGACCCGCGCCGAGGATTGCGCCCGCGCCGTGGCCGCGACGACGGCGCGCTTCGGCGCGCTGGACGCCCTGGTCAACAACGCGGGCATCGGCTATCTCCGCGGCCTCACCGAGGCCACCGACGCCGAGATCGACCAGATGGTCGACGTGAACCTTCTCGGCACCGTGCGCATGACGCGCGCGGCGCTCCCGGCGCTGCTCGGCCGCCCCGGGGCCGCCATCGTGAACATCGGCTCGATGGCCGGACGGGTCGCGCCGGTCCACTACGCGTACTACAGCGCCACCAAGTTCGCGATCTCGGGTCTCACGGAATCCTGGCGCCGCGAGCTTGGCCCGCGCGGCGTCCGCGTCACGCTGCTCCTTCCGGCCGCGGTCGAAACCCCATTCCTGGATCGCGCCGGACGCGAGCGCGCCCTGGGGGCGGGGCCCGCGGGCACGATCTTGCGCCCGGAGCAGGTGGCCGCGGCCCTCGTCCTTGCGCTCCGCCGGAATCCCCCCGATCTCTACGTTCCCTCCTCGAATCGGGCCTTCGCCTGGGTGAATCTCATGTTCCCGGGGATTTCGGACCGCGTGATGAACGCGCTCTTCCGGTATCCTGAACGGGAACGATGACAACCTCCCATCCGGATTTCGGAAGCTCGGCCGAAGCCAGGGCCGCCTGGCGGCGATCGACTTCCGGCGCCGCGGCGCCCGCGCGCCGGAAGCGCATCGCGCTCAGCCTCTCCGGCGGCGGCCTGGCCGGCGCCTACTACGAGATCGGCTGCCTGGCCGCCCTGGACGACTTCCTCGGCTTCGATTTCTCCAGCACCGGCTTCGACATCTACATCGGGGTGAGCGCGGGGGCCACCGTGGCGGGCCTCCTCGCGAAAGGGATTCCGATCCGGAAGACCTACTGGGCGCTCCTCACCAACTCCGATTCGTCGCTCCACTTCAAGCGCGGCGACATGTACGACGTGAACCGGTGGGCGATCCTGTTCTCGGGGATCAAGATGGGGCTCTCCATGCCGGGCTATTTCGTGGAGTGCCTGCGCCAGCGGGTGCGCCCGTCGCCGTTCGAGTTCATGCACTACGTGGAGGAGCGCCTGCCGGCGGGGCTCTTCGCCCTGGACAACTACCAGCGGTTCTTCGCGAAGGTGCTGGAAGCGCACGGGAAGACCGACAGCTTCGCCGACATCGAGCGCGAGCTCTACATCCCGGCGACCGATCTCGACCTGGGAACCCGGCGCGTGTTCGGCGCCGTCGACGCCGAGAACGTGCCGCTCTCGCACGCCGTCGCCGCTTCCTCGGCGATCCCGCTCTTCTTCCGCCCCTTCAAGGTGGAAGGACGCGACTACATCGACGGATCGACGGGGAAGGTGGCGCACCTGGACGTGGCCATCAAGGCGGGAGCCTCGACCATCCTCATCATCAACCCGCTGGTCAACATCTCGAACGACCAGGAGGCGGTCTGCATCCCGCGGCGGGACGGAAAGTGCGCGCGGATCAAGGAGAAGGGAATGTCCTTCATCCACGACCAGGCTTCGCGCATCGAAACGAGAGTGCGTCTGGACGGCGAGATCCGCCGCTACCAGGCCGAGTTTCCGGAGGTGAAGATGTACCGGATCGAGCCCTCCTCCAGCGAGGTGATCCTCTTCCTGCACAACACCATGAGCGTCCAGGAGCGGGAGGCGATCCTCCGCTACGGCTACACTTCGATGACTTCGATCTTGAAGCGGCGCCGCGCGGTGATCCAGGAGCTGATGCAGTTCCACGGTTTGAATCCCGCGGACGAGGCGCTCGCCGGAGGCTGAGCGGAGAAGCGCCCCGCTCCCGCCGCCCCTCTCATCGCATGGCTCCGCACCCGATCCATCAGCGCCTCGAGCGCGGGGAGCTGGTCCTCCTGGACGGCGCCCTCGGCACCGAGCTGGAGCGCCGCGGCGTCGCCACGCCGCTTCCGCTCTGGAGCGCGCTGGCGATCCTGGACGCCCCCGACACGCTGCGCCGGGTGCACGAGGACTACGCGCGCGCCGGCGCCGACGTGCTCGCGGCCGACACGTTCCGGACGACGCCGCGGGTCATGACGAAAGTGGGCCGGGCGCCGGGGGACGCCGACCGCCTGACCGAGACGGCGCTTCGACTGGCGGCCGAGGGGCGCGATCGCGGTGCCGGGGGACGGACCGTCTGGATCGGCGGCTCGCTGGGGCCGCTCGAGGACTGCTACCGTCCGGAGGATGCGCCCCCCCACGAGGCGATGGAGCGCGAGCACGCCGACCAGGCGAAGCGCCTGGCGCGCTCCGGTGCCGAGCTCCTCCTGCTCGAGACCTTCAACCGGATCGACGAGGCGACGATCGCCGCGCGCGCGGCCCGCGCCACCGGGCTGCCGTTCACGGTGAGCTTCGTCTGCCGGGGTGACGCCCGGCTCTTCTCGGGCGAGCCGCTCGCCGATGCCGTCCGCGCGGTCGAGCCGCTCGAGCCCGCGGCCGTGCTCGTGAACTGCACCCCGCTCGACGAGACCGCCGCCTGCCTCGACGTCATGAGCCGCGCGACCGCTCTCCCCTTCGGCTGCTATCCCAACGCGGGGGTGGTGGGACCGACCGGCGCCTGGAGCTTCGATCCATCCGTCACGCCCGAGCGCTTCGCGGCGCTCGCGAAGGACTGGATGCGTCTCGGGGCGCAGGTGCTCGGCGGATGCTGCGGCACCTCGCCCGAGCACATCCGTGCGCTGCGCGAGTCGCTCCCCCTGGTGCTGGTCGAATGAGCGCGACGCCGGCGCCCGGAGGCGCCGCCCCGGCCGCGCCGCCGCTGCGCCCCGCGGCGAGCACGATCCTGATCTCGCGCGAGGGGGGGCTGAAGCTCCTCTGGGTGCGCCGCTCCGAGGCGAACCCGTTTCTCGGAGGCTTCCATTCCTTCCCGGGCGGCCGGTACGCGCACGAGGACGGACCTCTGGGCGAGGATCCGGACGAGAGCCTGCGCACCATGGCGCGCTGCGCCGCGCGCGAGGCGTTCGAGGAAACGGGGCTCCTCGTGGGGTTCCACGGGTCGCCGCCCGGCCTGGAAGAGCAGCGGCGCCACCGGCGCGACGTGCTCGACGGCAAGGCGGCCTTCTGGGAGACGGTCGAGCGCCGGTGGGGACTCCGCTTCGATCCCGCCCGGTACGTGCCGTGCGGGCGGTGGATCACGCCGCACTTCAGCCGCGCGCGCTTCAACACGAACTTCTTCCTGATCGACATGCCGGAGCCGAGCGAGCCCGATGTCTGGCCGGGCGAGCTGGAATCGGGCGCCTGGGTGGATCCGGCGGTCGCGCTCCGGATGTGGGACGAGGACCGCATCGTGCTCGCGATGCCCACGCTCTACGTCATCCAGCGGCTCGCCCAGGGGGGACACGGGCTGCCGGGACGGCTGCACGACATTCCCGAGGCGAACGGCGTTCCCTCCCGCTACGTCCACGTGCGCCCCGCGATCACGATGATTCCGCTCCGGACCGAGACCCTTCCTCCGGCCACGCATACGAACGCCGTGGTGGTGGGGGACAGCGACGTGGTGATCGTGGACCCGGGCAGCGACAATCCGGACGAGCTGGAGGCGCTGCACCAGGTCGTGGAGGAAGCCGAGGGCTCGCGCGGCCGGGTCCTCGCCATCCTCCTCACGCATCGCCATCGCGACCACTTCGCCGGCGTCGAGGCGGTGCGCGCGCGGTACGCCTGCCCCGTGTGGGCCCACGCCGACGTCGCCGAGCGGATCCCGATCGATCGCGCGCTGGCCGAGGGGGACCGGATCGAGCTCTCCGGCCGCCACCCGCGCCGGCTCTGCGTGCTGGCCACTCCGGGACACTCGCGCTCGCACCTCGCCTTCTTCGAGGAGACCTCGCGCACGCTGATCGCCGGCGACGTGGTCTCGGGG
>DATJEJ010000006.1:0-4200 GCA_035496795.1 Candidatus Omnitrophota bacterium | reverse complement strand
CGTCTGGAGATAGCGAAGCTGAAGCGCGATCGGCTCGCGCGCGATGACCTGGGCCGCCTCGAGCAGCTTCTGCGACGCCTGGAGCTCGCCCTCGGCGTTGATCACCTTGGCCCGCCGCTCGCGCTCGGCCTCGGCCTGGCGCGCGATGGCGCGCTGCATCTCCTGAGGCAGGTCGACGTTCTTCACCTCGACGGTGCTGACCTTGATCCCCCAGGGCTCGGTATGGCGGTCGATGACTTGCTGCAGCTTGAGGTTGATTTCGTCGCGATTGGAGAGGAGCTGGTCCAGGTCCGACTCGCCGAGCGAGCTCCGGAGCGTGGTCTGGGCGATCTGGGAGGTGGCGTAGAGATAGTTCTCCACCTCGAGCACGGCGCGGTTGGCGTCCAGCACGCGGAAGTAGATCACCGCGTTCACCTTGACGGTCACGTTGTCGCGCGTGATCACGTCCTGCGGCGGCACGTCCATCGCCACCGTCCGGAGCGGGATCCGCACCATCTTGTCCACGATCGGGATGAGAAAGATGAGTCCCGGCCCCTTGGCGCCGACGGCGCGCCCCAGGCGGAACACCACGGCGCGCTCGTATTCGCGCAGCACCTTGATGGCGCTGGTGAGGAGGAGGATTCCGAGGATGACGAGGATCAACACCGGATAACCGATCATCACGGCTCCTTCCTAGGCTTTGTGCACCCGGAGCCGCATGCCGTCGACCTGATCCACGACGACCGCCGAGCCCCGTTCGATGTGCTCCGTGGACTCCGCTTCCCAGTACTCGCCATGCACGAACACGCGCCCGCCCGGCTCGAGGTCGGTCAGGGCGGTGCCCCGCTCGCCGATCAGCCCCTCGCGTCCGGTCATCGGCTTCCGCCGCTGGGCCCGGAACGCCGCGCCGAGAACGAAGACGAAGAAGACGACGGTGGCGACGACCACCGTGCCGATCACCGAATAGGAGATCCGCGCCATGCCCGCATCCCCTCCGATCAGTAGAAGCGAGCCGAGGACGAGGGACACGATGCCCCCCGCGGTCAGGATCCCGTGGCTCTGGACTTTGAGGTCGACGATGAACAGGGTCATCGCAAACAGGATGAGCGCGAGACCGGTCATGTTGATCGGGATGGTCTGGAAGGCGAGGAAGGCGAGCAGGATGCAGATGCCCCCGACGACGCCGGGAAGGATCGAGCCCGGGCTGGACAGCTCGAAGATCAGCCCGTAGAACCCGAGCATGAACAGGATGTAGGCGACGTTCGGATCGACGATCCGCGAGAGCAGCCCCTGGCGCCACGACATCGTGAAGGCGTGGCGCACGGCGTTCTGGGTGTGCAGCGTGCGGGTCTCGCCGCCGATCGTGACGCTCCGGCCGTCGAGCTGCCGGAACAGGTCGTCGTCGTCGCGCGCGACCAGGTCCACGACGTTCATCTTCAGGGCGTCGCTCTCGGGGAGCGAGCCCCCCTCGCGCACCGCCTTCTCGGCCCAATCCACGTTCCGCCCGCGCTGGGCCGCCAGGGAGCGGATGTAGGAGATCGCGTCGTTCCGCACCTTGTGCGCCATGGTCGTGTCGGTGATCCCGCCGCCCAGGTTCACGGGCGAGGCGGCGCCGATCGAGGTGCCCGGCGACATGGCGGCGACGTGCGCGGCCATCGCGATGAAGGTCCCCGCGCTGGCCGCGCGGCTCCCCGAGGGCGCGACGTAGACCACCACCGGAACGCGCGAGACCAGGATGCGCTTGATGATCTCGCGCATGCTGGTGTCCAGCCCGCCCGGCGTGTCGAGCCGGATGACCAGCATCTCGCGGTCGTGCTTCTCCGCGCCGTCGATGGCGCGCACGATGACCTGCGCCGTGATCGGCTGGATCGCGCCGTCGATGGTGAGGATGTCGATCTCGGGCGCGGCCGGGCTCGCCGGAGCGGCCTTCGCGCGGGAAGCGGGCGAAGGCTCTCTGGCCGAAGCGGCCGTCGGAGCGAAACCGAGGATGAAGGAAGCGAGCGCCGCGAGCAGCGCGCCGGCGCGCCGGATTGTCACCGAGGGCCTCGCCCGCCGGCCGCCTCCGTCTTGAGAGCCCGGTTCCGCTCGTCGACCATGACGACGCGGGGCGTGTGCCGCTCCAGCTCTTCGCGCTCCATCCACGCGTAGGTGAGGATGATGACCCTGTCGCCCACCTGCGCCAGGCGGGCCGCCGGTCCGTTCAGGCAGATCACGCCGCTCCCGCGCGCGCCGCGGATGGCGTAGGTGTCGAAGCGCTCCCCGTTGTTCACGTTGAGCACCTGCACCTGCTCGTGCGGCAGGATGTCGGCGGCTTCCATGAGGTCGGCGTCGATCGTGACGGAGCCCTCGTAATTGAGGTTCGCCTCGGTGACGACGGCGCGGTGGATCTTGGACTTGAAAACGCTCAGGCGCATGCGAGCGCGGCCTCCCGAACGATGGCGTAGTGCTCGTGCGGAGCCGCCGCGGGAACGGCGCAGCCCGGCCCGAGAATGAAACGGGTACCCCCCGATTCGGCCACGGCGGCGCGCGCCTCGTCCTCCAGCGCCTTCGCCGGGCCGTTCACGAACGTCCCCTCGTGGCTGATGCCGGTGAGCAGGGTCTTCTCGGTCACGCCGCGCATGGCGCGGATCGAGGGATTCCCTTTCTCGTGGGCATCCCACGAGAGGACCTGCACCGGATAGTCGTCCAGCTCGCGCAGGTAGGCGCCCGGGCCGCAGACGTGAAGAATGTTGAGCGGCGCGGCCGACGCCTCGGCCAGCACGCGGAGATCGTAGGGACGCCCGAACTCCTCGACCGTCTCCCGGTCGATCCGCGTGTCGTTGCCCCAGTCGGTGGTCGCGAAGAAGATTCCCGACGCTCCGCGCGCCATCGTCTCGCGCGTGAACGCGGCGAAGGTCTCGGTGATGGCGCGGAGCGCCCCGTGGACGCGCTCGCCGTGGCGGCGCAGGTGCTCCACGAACATCGCGTCGTCGTAGACCAGGTCGGCGGCGATCGAGATCGGGTTGAACACCGTCATCACCCAGTCCACCTCGCCCTGCACCCGCGCGGCGATCCGCTCCTCGGCGTCGAGGTGCTCGCCGAGGACGCCCTTCGTGACGTCCAGGGGGCGGATCCGGTCCCAATCCTCCGGTTTCTTGATGACGCTCTGGACCACCTTGGGCTTGTCGAGCGGGCCGGTTCCCGGCCGCTGGGTGCGCACCCCCCAGTCCTCCACGTGATAGGAGGCGCGGGGATTCACCTTCATCAGGTCCCAGTCGTAAGTCTCCTGGAATTCCACCATTGCGCGGAAAAGATCCTCGGCCGAGCCCTCGCGGTCGTAGAAGTGGCGCCACAAGGAGACGGGAGGGCGGTCCGTAGGCTGCCCCGCCAGCGTGGCTCGAATCCGTTCACGTCGTGTCATGATGGGTACCCAAAAGTATGTATCCGACTGTGTTTTTGTCGGTTGCAGGGCCTTGATCCCGGGCGTAGCTTCGGATGGTACACGGATCATCCCCCACCCACAAGACCCGCGCCCGCGCGTTTCGCGGGCTGGAGACTGCAGCCGTGCGCCGCCTACCCCGCTCCCGTGTTTGGATGCATCCCCTGGGAAACCATTTCATGCGCTCCCTTCCCCTCGGCGCCTTCGTCGCGGCCGTGGGGTTGGCCGGCTTCCTGTGGCCCGCTTCAGCAGACGCCTATCAGCGCCACCCTCTGATCGTGGCCGTCACGGGCGGCGCGTGTTCGTTCGATGACGATCGGGGCCTTCGGGACGAAGCGACCGTCGGGGCGCGCACCGGCGTCGGCATTGGCGACTTCGTCACGCTCTGGACGGATCTGTCCTACTCCAATCCGCTCCAGAAGGCGCAGCCGTCCGCGACGGCCGACGTGTACGCCCTGAGGATGATGGTCCAGATCGACGCGGTCAGGACCCCTTTTGCTCCGTACGCGATCGTCGGCGGTGGCGGGGTGCTCTACTCGTTCGACAACGCGGTCAGCAATGCGGCGGGGGTTCTCGTTCTCGGAGGAGGGTTGCGGTACCGCTTCGGGCGCGCCGTCCTTTTCGCCGAAGGAAGAGGCGAGATGTCGCGGGTCCGAGCCATCGAGACGTTCCCATTCGACCCACCGGTGCTCGCCCCGGAGCGGACCACAACCTGGAACGAATCCCTTGTCGGGGGATTCGGAGTGGAGTTCTGACATGCGCACCCTGATGGCGTGCCTCGCGATCGCCTTGAGCTCGCTCTC
>DATJEJ010000005.1:0-22284 GCA_035496795.1 Candidatus Omnitrophota bacterium | reverse complement strand
GCCTTGAGGGCGATCGCGTCCTTGTAGCTGTCCACGGGGAGCGCGTGGAGGTCCTCGGAGGTGACGACCTGCTTGGTCGAGGAGCTCGTCTTGTTGATCGCCATCTTCTTGTCGCCCTTCACATCGACGACGCCGATCTTGTACGCCTGCTCACCTAACTTGAAATTGGCAATGGCCGTTCGATTCGCATCCACGTTGACCGTCTGGGTCACTTTGGTCTTGCCGCCCTGCATGGCCTGGACAATCCATTGACCCACGGGCACGTTTCTAATCGTGTAGGAGCCTTCGGAGTTGGTGCTGGCTCCAACGCCCTGCTTTCCGACTACGATCACGGCAGCGAAGGACAGTGGATTTCCTGCCTCGTCGACGACCTTTCCACTAATGCTCCCGGTTCCGGTCTGGGCCAGCGATTGGGCGGGAAGGACGGACGGCGCGACGGCGAACAGCAACGCGGCGACCAGGGGCAGAAGCGCCCGGGCGCTCCCGCGTCGTCGGGAACTCATGCTCGGCATGGCTTCATGCGCTCCTTTCCATGGCGGGTTTCGAAATCGTGACAAAGTGGCTGATTCTAGGCCGTCCTGAGCGGTTCTCGTCAAGGCAAAACCCTTCGGATTTCGAGTGTTCGGGGCTTGGGAAGCCAATCCGGCAGCCCCCTCCGCCCAGAAAGCCGAAACGGCCGGCGCACGGGGCGACAAGGAACGAAGCCGATGGTTGCAGGGGGGGATTTCCAGAGACGTCCGGCAGGAAGGAACTCGTCTCTAAGCCAGGATTATATTCAGGTTCGCCCGGCCCGCAAGGGGTAATTTCACATTTCCGCGCTTCCGGACGCTCCCGGGCTCAAAATTCCGTCCCGCTGGACATGTGGAACGACCGGACGAGGAGTCCCGGACAGACCACGCCGCCCACCCGCTCCACCGCGGATAGCGCTTCCACCTCGTTCAGCATCCGGACCACGCTCTGATTGAAGCGGAAGTTCTGCACCGCCCCCCGGATCCGCCCCCCTTCGATCGCGAAGAGCCCGTCGCGGGTCATGCCGGTCAGGGTCGCCGTCATCGTGTCCACGACGTTCGTGTACCAGACCCGGGTGACCAGGAGGCCGCGTTCCACCAGGGCCACGAGATCGTCCACGCTTCCCGAGCCCCCCTCCAGCACCAGGTGGCCGGTGATCGGACCGAACGGATTGGGATACGGAAGTCCGTGCCCCGTGGACGCCTTCCCCTCCCTGGCCGCGGTCTGCCGGTCGTAGACCGGGCTCTTCGCCACCCCCTTGTCCACGATGGTCACGGGGGTGACGGGAATCCCCTCGGCGTCGAAGGGGATGCCGCGGTGGAGCGGATGGTAGGGGTCGTCGCGGATCGTGACGTTCGCGCCCACCACCGGCTGGCCGATCGTTCCGGAGAGAAAGCTCCGCCCTTCCTGGACCGGGAGCGCGCCGAAAGAGAGCCAGGCGGTGTCGGTGAGAAGGTCCGCGACGGCGGCCGGCTCGAGCACCACGGTGTAGCGGCCCGGCTCCCACCGCTCCGGCTTCCGCGAACGGACGGCCTTTTCCGCGGCGCGTCCCGCGATCGCGTCGGGGTCCAGATCGCGGCTCGCGTGCGATTCGCCGGAGGCCCAGCCGGAGGCGGCCCCCTCCATCGCCGAGATCGTGAAGCGCGCCGCCGTGCCGTCGTGGTGCGCGAAGAGGCCCTTCGTGTTCGCGATCGCGAGCGGCGCGATGGTTCCGTACTCGCCGATCGAGCCCGAGCCGCTCTCGTAGATGCCCGCGGCTTCCAGCCCCGCTTCCCGGCACCGCGCCACGGCGCGCTCCACCGCCGCGGCGCGCGCGTCGGGGCCGAGGGAGGCGGTCGCCGCGTCCAGCGCGTCGACCTCGCGGTACACCTGCGGCTCCACGAGCGGGAGCAGGTCCTCGATCTCGGGAGAGAGGCGCGCCGCCTCGTCCGCCCGGCGCACCAGTCGCGCGATGCCGTCGTCGCTCAGGTCGTTTCCGGTCGCGCGCCCCGTGCGCCGGCCACGCGCCACGCGCACCGAGAGCACGTAGCGGCGCTCGGAGACGTTCTGGGTGATCTCGTTGTTGGCGAACCGGGTCAGCTCGGAGCGGCCGCCGCCGAGCACCGCCTCCATCTCCATCCCCTTCGCGGCGGTGAGGGCCCGGCCGAGCACGTTCTGGGCCTCGGCCCTAGTCATCGTAGCCGACTCCGACACGGACCTTCCGGAAGCGCGCGGGGGCCGCGCCGTGGGTCATGTCGGCCACCTGGCCCGGCTGCCCCTTCCCGCAGTTCACGACGCCCCAGGGGCGCCACGCCTCTTCCCCGCAGACGAAGTCGCAGGAATTCCAGAACTGCGTCGTGATCCCCTGGTAGGTGGGATTCCGCAGCATCCGGACGCGCTTCCCGCGGCGGATCTCCCACGCGATCTCCGTCTTGAACTGGAAGTTGTAGCGGAGCTGGTCGATGCTCCAGCTGCGGTTGGTCTCCATGTAGATGCCGTGGTCGGTGTCGCCGAGCAGATCCTCGAGCGAGCCCGCGCCGGGCATGAGGCTCAGGTTCACCATCCGGATCATCGGGATGTGGTGCCAGCCGTCGGTGCGCACGCATCCACGGCTGCGCGCCTCCCCCACGCGATGGGCCAGCTCCCGCGACGTGAGGTACCCGGTGAAAAGCCCCTCCTGCACGATCGGCCAGCGCTGCGCCGCCACTCCCTCGTCGTCGAAGCCGAACGTGGCCAGCCCGTGCGGGAGGGTGGCGTCGGCGATCAGCGTCACCTGCGGCGATCCGAACCGGAGCGTGCGCAGCTTGTCGAGCGTGAGGAAGGAGGCGCCCGCATAGTTCGCCTCCATCCCCAGCACCCGGTCGAGCTCCGAGGGGTGCCCGACCGACTCGTGGATCTGCAGCGCGAGCTGGGAGCCCTCCAGCACGACGTCCCACTCCCCCGACGGGCAGGGGTCGGCCCCGAGGAGGGCGACCGCCTCCTCCGCCACGCGCGGCGCTTCTTCGACCCAGGGGACCGACTCGATGAACTCCCATCCCATCGTCTGATGGTGCCCTTCGGCCTGGGGATAGGAGCGCCGCTGCACTTCGTTGCCCGAGACCGCGGTGGCCGCGTAGCCGCCGCCGGAGCGGGTGACCGTCTGGTCGATGTCGGCGCCCTCGGAGGAAAGGAATCGCTGCCGGCGCCGGACGAACGTGAGAAACGCCTCGGCGATCGTGACCCCCTTCACGGAGCGGAGCGCCGCGTCGATGCGGAGCAGGAGATCCAGCTTCTGCTCGAGCGGGATGGCGAAGGGATCGACGGCGCAGGGGGAGGTCCAGACGGCGCGATGGGCGGGCTCGGGCGCGAGCCGCACCGGGTTGGCGAGCACGCGGGCGCTCGCCCGGCCGATCGCCACCGCGTGCGCGGCGCAGGCCCGCACGCTCTCCTTGCCGGTGGCGTCGGTGGCGGCGTAGCCCCACGCACCATCCACCAGGACGCGCACGCCGATGCCGCGGGATTCCGTCTGCTCCAGGCCGGCCAGACGGCCGTCCTTGACGATCAGGTCTTCGCGGAGGGTCTCGAGCAGGCGGGCGTCCGCATAGCCGGCGCCGCGCGCGACCGCGGTGTCGAGCGCTTCGCGGACGAGCTCGTCCATGAAGCGGCTAGAAGAGTCTTGAGATGGTCAGGACGGCCTGGTCGCCCGAGCCGATTTCCAGCGAGGGGTCGAGCGGCTCGTGATGGAAGTGCTCGTGGGCGTACGCGGCGTCGATCTGGGCGCCCAGCGCCCGCCAGTAGGTCCCCGCGCCCACCGATGCGCGGATGCCCTTGTACGGCGCGATGGCGTCGCGACGGTCGGGATCGGTGCGCAGGAGCGCGACGCCGGCACGGACCGGCAGCCAGTGCAACACGCGATACTCGGCGCCCAGATGATAGCTCCGCTCGCTCGAGGCAATGTCCGGGAACACGCGCAGGAAGTCGTTCCGGAAGTCACGCGTGGCGTGAACCTCGACCGCGATCTGGCCGTCGCCGTCAGGAAGATCGAGCGCCAAGCCGCCCGCAGCCCGGTAGCCCAGCCGGCGCACGTCCATCGGGAGCGCCATCTGCAGCACGTCGGGGTTCGTCCGGATCCATTGGTATTCGCGGTAGTAGCCCCATTCGGCGCCCAGGTGCGCGGGAAGCCACGGGAGCGCGAACATCCAGCGCGTGCTGGCTTCGTTGTGGCGGAACCCCGCGAGGAACGAGGACCACCGCTTCTTGAAGACGTATCGCGTGTCGGTGTTCGAGGGGAACGGATTCATGAAGAACTGCGGCGCCCAGTTCACCTGGGCCACCTGTTCCCCGTCGTACGAGCGATGCCGTCCATCCACGATGCCGCGGAGGCGGCCGGTCCCGATGAGGAGCTCGGCCCCGTAGGCGACGGTGGGGCGCTTCCAGTCGAAGAGGTCGTCGTTGAGCGGCGACTGGCTGTGGGCCTTCACGTCGTCCTTCACGTACTGGCCGAAGCCGGCCAGGCGCACGCTGTTTCCGACGTGCGGGAGACGGATGACGGCGCCCGCCGTGTACTCGGTGGCGCGGGCCGTGTTCTCGAGATTGTAGGGATCGGCGATACGCCGATCCTCGCTCTCTTCGCGATATCCGATCCGCCCACCCAGCGTGATCCAGGAGAGGACCGGCGCTCTCCGAGCGTAGGTCAGCGCCGCGCCGGGATAGACGACCCGCGCGCCGATCGTACGGTCGCCGGTGATCGGCTGGTAGGAGCTGGCGAAGGGAATGTCGAAATCGCGGATGAAACGGCTGTTGTCGGGCGTTCCGATCTGGTCGTGCCGGCTCGCGTCCAGCGAAGCGTAGATCAGGTCCAGCCCGAGGGCCCATTTCTGCTGCTGCACCGCGCCCCGGATCCCGCTCTTCCGGGATACGGCGCTGTGATTCTGGCCGTAGTAGGCGTCGGCGAAATCCTGGTACTCGGAGCCCTGCTCCGCCCAGGAGGTGTCCCGGAGCCCGAGGAGCCCGGCCGGGTTCATGCCGTATTCGTAGGCGTTCAGGCGGCTGAAGCGGTCCTCGGCCGAGACGGTGAGGCCGCCCATGGCCGTCAGGCGCGCCGACTGCCAGATGCCCAGCGCTTCGATCGGAGTCGCGTGCACCCAGGCCTCGGCCACCTGGCCCGCGGCCGCGCGCGCGACCATCAGCGGCGCGAGGGAAAGAAGAAGGATGGAAACCAGGGCCACGGCGGAGCCGCGGCCGCTCGGAAGGGTTCGATGGGGCGTCGATCGGGCCATGGCGCTCAGCTTCTCGGCTTGATGTAGAGGGGGAGAATCGGGGACACGCTGCTCCGCGTCTTGGACGCGTTGTAGATGCGGATCCTAACCCCGTACGTGCGGCCGCTGTGAAGCTCGATGTCGTCCAGATGGGGCGCGCCGCGCGTGGTCGTGCCGTCGGGGTCGCGCGACTGCATCAGGCGCCGCAGCTCGAGCGACCACTTGCCGCGCTCCCATCCGCCGCGCGAGACCACATCCGCCTGGCTGGCGGTCGGCATGCCGCTGATGTACGAAGGTACGTAATCGCCGGGGTTCCAGGTCTTCTCCCGCTGCGACGCGTCGTCGGCGCGGATTGGGTTGATGCTGTCGCACGCCGCGATCTGCAACGCGACGTACTTCCAGATGAGCCGGGCCGTCGGCTTGCCGCGGTTCAGGCGAATGTCGCGCGTTCCCTTCCCCGCGATAAAGAGCGGAACGTCGCTGCCCGCGAAGTTCTCCTGATAGGTGAGCTGACCGGCATCCCGCACCCAGCCGGCCCCGGAATTGTAGTAGTCCTCGGACCAGCCGCCCGTGGGATGAAGCGCCGATCCGAAGATCTCCTCCGGGCCAGCCGTCGGAATCTCGGTCGGGTTCACGGGCGTGACGGGATCGGTCGTGCCCGCTCCCCACCGCCAGCGGTCGGCGGGGTAGTCCCCGCTCGCGTCGCTGTAGAGCTCCACCTCGACCTGGTCTTCGTGGACGGTCGTTTCCCGATGCCAGTTCGCCGGATCGTGAAGCGGATCGCTGGTCTCGCAATCGATGAGCGTATTCCCCTCGTCGTCGGTCCAGTCGACCGACGTGATCAGGGGCTGCTCGAGGAAATCGGGCGCCGGGTCGGACCACTGGACCAGCATGTAGAGCGCGACCGAGTCCTGGTTGAACGGGTTGTAGGTCCAGATGGCGCGTACCGACGCGAAGTAGTCGCCCCCCCGCCCCGTGTCGCCCTTCAGGAGCACCACGGTGGGGGTTCCGGCCACGTTCCACTCGATGTCGGTGGCGCGGCCGTCGATCAGGAGCTCGCGGGATTCGAGCTGCGGCGAGTTGGCGAAGACGTCGGTGGTCGGCACGGCGACGATGCGGGTCGGAAGGTCCGGCTCGCTGGGCGTGCGCTGGCCGCAGGAAACGAGGGACAAGGACAACGAGACAAAAAGAATCCCACCACGTGCGAGGTTACTGCGGAGCATGTAGTCCTCGGTTGATCAACGACGTTCAGGGGGGGAACGTTCGTAGCCTACGAACGCGCCGCGTCACGTGTCAAGCGAAAAGCCCCGGATCGAGTTCCGGGAACAGGGGATCGGCCGCTTCCAGGACCGCGATCGCCCCCGCGTCGAGCGGCCCCTTGTCCAGGGCCGCGGCCAGCTGCTCGAAGCGGTCGAGATGCGACTCGGTGCGGCGGACGGCGTACGGGATCAGCGTCCCCGTCTTCATGATGAACGCCCAGTCGCTCGCCTGCGCCAGGAGCAGCTCGCGCCCGGCCTGCCGGAGCGCCCGCGCGCGCAGCGCGTCGCCGCGATCCCCTTCCCGGGCGAGGCGCTGCATCCACTCGGCGGCGCGAAGCAGGTGCCGGTAGATCCAGTCGTTCACCGGGTCCAGCCACACCGCCGCGTATCCGCCGGCGCCCCATGAGGAGGGATGGAGCCGCCCCTCGGGCACGCGCGCGAGCGCCGTCGAAGCCTCGAGCGGGTCGGTCGCGGCCAGCTCCCCGCCGGCCGCCACGCCGTCGAGCACCTGGTCGAGCCAGTCGGGTCCCTCGTACCACCAATGGCCGAACAGCTCCGCGGCGTAGGGCGCGAGCAGCGTCGCCGGCTGGCCCAGCGCGTCCGAGGCCGCGCGCGCCTGCGCTAGCCGCCCGGCGACGAAGTGCGCCGCGTGCTCGGCCACGCGCGCCGACGCGCGCGCCGGATCGTACGCCTCGCGGTGCGGGTAGCGCCGGTCGGTGATGCGGTGATACTTGAGCCCCAGGTGCGTGCGCGTGCCGCCCGAGGGAAGGAACTCGCGGACCTCCTCCATCGGAAGATCGAAGCCCTGGTCGCGGTAGTACTCGCGATACCAGGCGTCGCCCGGATAGCCCTCGGTGCTGCTCCAGACCTGGCGCGAGGACTCGGCGTCGCGGCCGAAGGCGAGCACTCCCGACTTCGTCCGGAGCGGCGCGTACGTTCCCGGGACGGGACGGGGACAGGCGTCCAGGATGCCGTGCGCGTCCACGGCGAACCAGCGCACCCCGAATTCCGCGAGCACCTCCTCCACGCCCGGCGCGTAGCCGCACTCCGGAAGCCAGAAGCCCTCCGGAGGATGCCCGAGATGCCGCTCGAACTCTCGAGCGGCGGCCCCGATCTGCGCACGCCACGAGGGCGCGCCCAGGTCCATGAGCGGCAGGAAGCCGTGCGTGGCACCGCAGGTGATCAGGCGCGCCACGCCGGCCTCTTCGACGGCGCGGAACGCGGCGGCGAGATTCCTGCCGTAGCGCTCGTACTGCGCGATCCCGGCGCGGAAGCGTTCCGCGTAATGGGCCGCCACCGGTCCGAAGGGAGACGGCCCGGGGTAGCGGGCGCGGTCGCGCTCCGCCAGCTCCAGCAGGCGTCCCATCCGAAACGACAGGCGGGATCGCAGGAGCGGGTCGGCGAGCATCGCGAGCAGGGTCGGCGAGAGGGAGATCGTGATCCGCCCGCGCGCGCCGCGGTCGGCGCGCCCCTCGAGCATGCGGAGGAGCGGCAGGTAGCACTCGATGAGCGCTTCGACCAGCCAGCGCTCTTCGAGGCTGTCTTCGTATTCCGGATGGCGCACGAACGGCAGGTGCGCATGGAGGAGGATGGAGAGAAATCCCGCGGGACGCGGGCGGCCGCTCACGGCTTGGGCGCCTGGGGCGAGGCGAGATACCGGGAGGCCGAGGACGGAAGCGGCGTCACGACGCGGCCGCGCTGCCGCTCGGCTTCGCGCTCGAGCCATGCGCGGCGCACCTCGTCCACGGGCCAGTCGCCGGCCTCGCGGCAGGGCCCGTCGGGCGGCACCGGCATCCAGCGCGACGTCAGGAGCGGCTCGAAGTCTCCGCCCGGGAGATCCAGCCCGAGCACCGCGCGGCAGGACCCGCCCCCGCGCGCCAGATCGACGTACCAGCCTTCGCTGCCGAGCGCGTCGGGGAGGGCCGCGCGCGTGGCGGGGCGCGGCGCCCCCTCCGCCTCGCCGCTCCGCTCGATCTGGAGCGCGTAGCGGACCGGCGCCCCCCGGGACGAGGCGATCGCGGAGGCGCGGCGCGCGAGCGCCTCGCTCAGCTCCCAGGCGGCGAACACGCGATGCGGATCGCGGACCAGGAGATGCAGGCGGTCTTCGCCATGCCGGCGTCCCCGCCAGGCCGCGGGCGGAGCCTCGGTCGAGACGGCGCCCTCGCGCGGGGCGAGACGCTCGAGGGAGCTCACCGCCGCTCCGGGCGCGGCGGGATCATCGGAGAAGGAGGACGCGGTGCGTCGCGACGGCGGATCCGATCTTCACGACCACGAAATATAGCCCTGCCGCCGCGTCGCCGCCACCTTCCCCGCGGCCGTCCCAGCGCCATGTGAGCACGCCGCCGGCCGGCACCGCCACCGGCCAGGTCCGGACGACCCGGCCCGCGAGGTCCAGGATGGAGGCCGAGCCCGCGGAACCGGGCGGCCCCGTGAGGCGAAGCCGCGCCTCGCCGCGAAGCGGCGCCGGCGCCGCGACGACCCGGGGCGCGGCCGGCGGAGACGCTCCGCCGCCTCCGGGGCTTTCGGGTGAGGCGCCGGAGATGTTGAGGGTGGTGCCGCTCGGCACCAGGGCGGTCCGGCCGCTGGAATTCCAGGCCCGCCACTCCACGATGTGGTTCCCGGTCGAGAGCGGCGGCAGCACCAGCGTGAACCGCTCCTCCCCGGAATCGCACCGCCCGTCCCCGCAGGGGATCGGGACCCACGATCCGCTGTCCAGGCGGTACTCGATCGAATCCACCGTGGCGATCGAAATCGAATCGCCGGCGCCGGAGTGGTACGGATTCCGGTTCGGAAACGCGTTCTCGTCCGCCTCGCCGCGGAGCGTGATCGCGAGACCCGCTCCCGTGCGGTAGTTCGTCGAGTCGGGGCGCACCGCAGGACGCGTCTCGTAGAGGTCCAGGATGCCGCTGCCGTCCAGGTCCACCCATCCGATCTGATCGGTGGTGAACTCGCACCAGTCGTCCGGGTAGTTCCCCTTCATCAGGCAGTGCACCGTCGGAATGCCGCAGTAGCCGTCCGCGGGCACGGATGCGTTGCGGTTCGGCCGGTTGAAGTAGCCGGTGGTCAGCGTGCAGGCCCACCACGCGTTCAGCGCGGGATACTCGTCGAGGGCCCAGAACTGGTGCGTGATCTCGTGCTCGAAGTAGTAGTCGAGGCTGGCGCTCCGGGTGTTCAGGTTGTTCACGGGCATCACGAACCAGGGGCCGCCGAGCTCCGAATGGGCGATGTAGCCGTCCGGGAACGTTCCGGTCGCCGAGGTGTCGTTCTGGACGGCGAAAGCGATCGCGGCCCACTGGGCGTTCAACCGCGCGCGCGCCGCGTTGGCGTAGGAATAGGCCATGGTGAGCGCATCCCCTTTCGTGCCGAGCAGGGGCTCGAGCACGTCCTCGATCCAGAGCGTCTCCTGGCCGATCGTCCGGTCGATCGGCTCGTATCGGGTCGCGAGCCCGAAGTGCGGCTCGATCAGGAACGTGAGCGGGATGTTCCGCGACGAGGCCATCACGCTCCACTTGAGGAAGCCGCGCACCGCCGAGCTCAGGACCGAGTCGCGAAGCGCGGGCGTCCAGTCGAAGTGATTCGGATCCACGGTCCCGTCGCTCTCGGCGAAGAGAATCGGAACGGCGACGCGCCCGATCATGAATTCGCTGGTGTCCTCCCATCGGCTGCCGGAGGGAAAGCCGGCGGGCGGCACCGATCCGGGCGGCGCGATGCCGGCGCGCGCGACGGTGCCCGCGAGCGGCGGGTTCAGGACGGCGGATCGGTCCACAGGGAGCGCGTCGGCGCGTCCGCCGAAAGGATCGACGTCCGCCGCGGCGCCCACAGGGGCCTCCGGCGCCGGATCGATCCGGACCGGAGAAACGTCGAGGGCGCGAACGCCGAGCGGGAGCGTCCGGGCTCCCGCGCCCGCGCTCACGTAATAGGTCGAAGGGAGGAGGGCGACGTGCACGCGGTAGCCTGCGGCCTCCAGGGCGTCGATGACGTCGGAAGGAGCGCCCGGAGCCGACACGGCGCGAATGGACGCCGACCGCGGGACCGCCGGCGCGGCGCGGCCCGGTGTCGCGAGCGTGGTCGCCGCGAACAGGAGCCCCGCGGCCGCGAGCGCCGAGCGCCGGAGCGCCCTCTCAGCGAAGATAGACGACGCGCGTCGTCGCACGTTCCCCTCCCGATTCCACGGTGATCCAGTAGACGCCGCTCGCGGCGGGCCGGCCGGACGCGTCGCTGCCGTCCCAGCGGAGCGTGAAGCGCGCGCCCGCGGCGGCGCCGTCCGCCAGCGTCCGGACCAGGCGTCCCCGGGCGTCCCACACCCGCGCCACGACCCGCGCGCCCGGGGCGCCCGAGATCTCGACCGGCGCCGCGAGCGTCGAGGAAAAGGGATTCGGCCGCGCGGGACCGACGCGCGTCGCGCGGGGCGCCGGGGGCGGCGGAGGCTCCGGGACGGGCGGCGGCTCGTCGGCGGCCGTCGGCGAGAACTGGAACGAGCGGCCGAGGATGTCGCTTCCGCTGGAGCGCGACCGGAAGTCGGTCCAGATCACGACGGCGCGGCCGGAAGCGTCGAAGCCGGCGCAGGGATCGAACTGGTCGGCCGCCGTCAGATCCTGGTCCACGCGAAGCGGCGGACCCGCGGCCGTGCCGGCGTCGAACCGCTGCAGCCAGACGCTCCAGTCGCCGAGGGTTCCCCGCTCGCCCCACGTCACGACCGATCCGCTCCCGGCGACGGCGAGCGACGGCGCGGCCGCGGGCCGCCCCGGCTCGGCCTCGATGAGCAGGGCGTCCAGCGCGGAGAGCGCGCCCGGTCCGTAGCTCTCGTGATAGACGTGCCCGTAACCCTCCGTCCCCGTTCCGAGCCAGACGACCTCGACCCTTCCGTCGCTTCCCGCTCCCACGGAAGGGTGGTCGCGTCCCCCGGGCATGCCCGGTGCGACCGGGAAGGGCGCGCCGGCGGGCGCGAGCCCGGCGTCCAGATCGAGGAGCCAGAGGCGCTGGTCGACGGAGGAGCCCTCCGCGTAGGCCAGCCAGTATCCGCCCGCGCCGTCGGAGGCGAGGTCGAGCGCGTAGACGGGATCCTGAGGCTCGAGCGCGAGCACCGGATGGTTCCCGCCGATCGGCGCGCCCGACGCCGAGAGGCGCTGGCCGTACAGGCGCGGCGTCCCGTCGCGTCCGTCGATCCACACGACCGCGAACTCCGAATCCCCCGCCGCCACGGCGGGATTCGCCTGGGGGCTCGGCAGCACGTCGCCGATCCAGAACGACGAGGTCGGCGGAATCCCCGGCGTCGCGTAGAAGAAGCCGCGGATGTCGCCGCCGTCGGCGAAGCGCGTGATCTGCGCCGCCACCAGGGCGTGTCCCGATCCCGCGACGGCGGAATCGAACGTCACCGGCCGGTTGGTCAGGTCGTCGCGCCAGAGCAGGTGGTTCTCGCCGTCCCGCGCACCGGCATCGGTCATCCACTGCGCGTACAGGTCGTCCGACCCGCTGCGACGGTCGGTCCAGGCGGCGACGTAGCGACCCGGGCCGCGTCCCAGCCGCGGAGCGCGCTGATCGAACGGCGCCGCGTCGTCGTTCAGCTGCGTGTCCGACCCGCGCCGCGTGCCGTCGGGGAAGAAGGAGATCGCGAAGATGTCGGGCGCTCCGTTCCTCCCGTCCTCCCAGGCGCCGATGAAGGCGTCGCGTCCATCCCACACGGCGGCGGGTGCGCCCTGTCGTCCGCCGGGGTCGGCGTTCACGCGGAAGTTCGCGCCGGGCGATCCCGCGTCATACGGAACGCGGGCGCCCTCGGCGTTCGCGTCCACGCCGAGGTTCCCGCGATAGTCTTCCCATACGAGGAGGGCCGCGCCCGGACCGGCCGTGGCGACCACGTTCCGCTGGTCCTTGCCCGCCAGGTCGTCGTTCACGCGGACGTTGCCGCCCACCGCGGCGCCCGCGAGGTCGAAGCGCTGGGCATAGACGTCGCCCGGGTCGGCGGGAGCGCTCCGCCGGTCGATCCACGCCACCACCCAGCCTCGCGTGGAGTCGGCCGCCACCGTGGGCGTCGCGCACTGGGTCGGTCCCGTCGTGCCGTTGATCTTGAAGTTGGATCCGATCGCGGCGCCCGACGCGTCGAGCCACTGGCCGTAGACGTCGAAGGTCGAACCGAAAGCGGTGCCCCCCTCGCGCCCATCCAGCCATACGACCAGCGTGCGCCCGCCCGCTCCGGCCGCGGCCGCCGGAGCGCCCTGGAAGCTCCCCCCGGGAACGGGATCGATCGAGATCTTTCGATTGGGACCGAGCGGAGCGCCCGCGGCGGTGCGGTACGACGCGTAGATCTCCCCCTGGCCTTCGCGCCCGTCCCCCCAGACGACGACAAAGCGATCGGAGCCGAGCGCCAGGGCCCGCGGGAGCTGCTGGTCGGACGAGCCGGGATCGTCGTTCACCCGAAGGCTGGTGCCGATCCGCGTGCCGATCGAGTCGAGCGCGGCCGCGTAGATGTCGCGGTTGCCGCTCCTCGCGTCCTCCCACACGCAGAGGAACGTGCCGGAGGGGCTGGCGGCGATGTCGGGAAAGCCCTGAACCGGCCCGGGCGCGTCGTCGTTCACGCGCCGGTTCAGGGAGGAGCCCAGCCCCAGCGGATCGCGCAGGGACATGAGCTCGATGTCGTAGTCGATCGAGACCGGGCCCAGGTTCCGGCCGTCCATCCAGACGAAGAGGAGCGTCCCGTTCGCTCCCAGCGCGGCGCGCGGCGCCCACTGGTTGCGATCGATCCGGTCGTCGTTGACGAGGAATTCATCCTGCGCCGCGGCGCGGCGGGACGAGGCGCAGAGGAGAAGCAACGGAAGCAGGGCGAGGAGCGGCTTCCACCGCACGCGTGATCCCCCTCCGGCGAGGAACCGAAGGGACGGCGCTGGTGCGACCGGAGCTTCGACCGGTCAGACCGGAAGCGCGGGGATCGTCACCTCGGGATAGCGCGACAGCACGTCGTAGACTTCCTGCGCGATCGCCGCGAGGCGCTCCTTCGATGTCGCCTCGAAGCGTACCACGAGGACGGGCTGCGTGTTCGAAGCGCGGATGAGACCCCACCCGTCTCCGAACTGCACCCGCGCGCCGTCGACGTCCACGACGTCGTGCGTCGCGCGGAAGTGCTCGCGCACCGCGTCCACGATAGCAAACTTCCGGTCGTCCGGGCAATCGAGCCGGATTTCGGGCGTCGCCACGTACTTGGATTGCGGGAGCGCGTCCACCATCGCGGAGAGCGGCCGGTCGGACGCCGCGAGCAGCCGCAGCAGCCGCCCCGCCCCGTAGAGGGCGTCGTCGTAGCCCGGAAACTCGTCGGCGAAGAACATGTGGCCGGAGACCTCGCCGCCGAGCGGCGCCTTGGTCTCGCGCATCTTGGCCTTGATCAGCGAGTGCCCCGCCTTCCACATGATCGGCTTCCCGCCCTTCTGCTGGATCAGCTCGACCAGTCCCTGCGAGCACTTCACCTCGAACACGATCGGAGCGCCGGGGTGCGACGCGAGCACGTCGGCGGCGTAGAGCCCGAGCAGCTGGTCTCCGTAGAGGAGCCGTCCCTTCTCGTCGACCGCGCCCACCCGGTCGGCGTCGCCGTCGAAGCCGATCCCCACGTCGGCGCCGGTCGCGCGCACGCGCTCCTGCAGCGAGCGCATCAGCTCCGGCACCGTCGGATCGGGGAGATGGTTCGGGAAGCGGCCGTCCGGCTCGGCGAAGATCGCGTCCACGTCGCACCCGAGGCGGCGGATCAGCTCGGGGCCCAGGATGCTGGCCGCGCCGTTTCCGGGATCCACGACCACCTTGAGCTTCCGCTTCAGACGAAGCCGCGAGACCAGGTCCTCGAGATAGGCGGCGTCGACCGAGACCTGCTGGACGCTGCCGCGCTCGACCGGCAGGCCCGGGGTCGCCGCGGCGCGCCACAGGGCCTGGATCTCCTCGCCATGGAGGGAGGCCAGCCCTTCGGACAGCTTGAGCCCGTTGTACTCGATCGGATTGTGGCTGCCCGTGACCATGACGCCGCCGTCGGCCTTCTGTTCCAGGATGGCGAAGTAGAGCGCCGGCGTGGGCACCTGCCCCACGTCGATCACGTGCATGCCGCGCTCGACCAGGCCGGCCGTGAGGGCCGCGGCGATCCGCGGCGAGGAGAGCCGCACGTCGCGGCCCACCGCGATGCGCGCCTTGCCGCGCTCGCTCATCCGGTCGGCGAACGCGCGCCCCACGGCGCGCACGGTGTCGTCGGTCAGCTCCTTGTCCGCGATGCCGCGGATGTCGTATTCCCGGAAAATCGTCGGAATGAGGGGGGTCACGCCGTCTCCTTTTTGCGAAGGTATGCGTCCACGAACGGCTCGAGGACCCCGTCCATCACGCCCTGCACGTCGCTCGTCACCACGTCGGTGCGGTGGTCCTTGACCTGCGTATAGGGCTGGAAGACGTAGGACCGGATCTGGCTGCCCCACGAGATGTCCTTCTTGCCGCCCCCCAGGGAATCGCGCTTCTCCTTCTCCTCCTCCAGCCGGAGCGCGTAGAGCCGCGCCTTGAGCACGCTCATCGCGGCGTCGCGGTTCCGGTGCTGGCTGCGCTCGTTCTGGCACTGCACCACGAGGCCCGTCGGCAGATGGGTGATGCGGATGGCCGACTCGGTCTTGTTCACGTGCTGGCCGCCCGCGCCTCCCGCGCGGAACGTGTCGATGCGGATGTCGCCGTCCTTGATCTCGACGTCGCCGTTGTCGCCCACCTGGGGATAGACGAAGACCGAGGCGAAGGACGTGTGCCGGCGCTTCTGCGCGTCGAAGGGCGAGATGCGGACCAGCCGGTGCACCCCCCGCTCCGCCTTGAGGTAGCCGTAGGCGTACGCGCCGTCCACCTGGATCGTGGCGTCCTTGATTCCCGCCTCCTCCCCCGGCTGGAGATCGAGCACCTGGTAGCTCCATCCCATCCGCTCGACGTACCGCCCGTACATGCGGAAGAGAATCTGGGCCCAGTCCTGCGACTCGGTGCCTCCCGCTCCGGGGTGGATGGAGAGGATGGCGCCGTGCGCATCACTCTCGTCGGAGAGGATGCTGACCAGCTCCAGCTGCTGGATGCGCGGAAGGAGCTTCTCCGAGGACTTCTCCAGCTCGGCCGCGATCGACTCGTCGGGCTCGTCCTCGAGCAGGCCGACCATTCCCTGCGTCTCGTCCATCTCGCGCACCAGCGCGCGGTAGGGCTCGACGATCCGCTTGAGCGACTTGAGCTCGGTCAGGATCCGCTGCGCGGCTTCCGGATTCTCCCAGAAGTCCGATTCGGCCATGCGGGCCTCCAGCACGCCCGCGCGCGCCTCGCGCTGCGCGACGTCAAAGATAGCTCCCGAGGTGGGTCAGGATGCGCCGCCCTTCGTCGAGCCGCTTCTTCGTCGCGTTCAGGTCCATCCGTCGAAATCCTCCCGGTCAGGGTTTCGGCGCGGCCGCGAGCGAAACGATCTCGTGCCACACCTGGTCCGCGCGCGCCCGAAGCGCCGCGGCATCCGCATCGTTGACGACCACCCAGTGCCGCTTCACGGCGTGGAGCGGCGGGAGCGCCTGCCCCCGCACTCGCCGCCCGGCCTCGTCGGCGCCGTAGCCTCGCGCCGCCCGGAGGCGGGCGATCCGCAGCGCCTCCGGCGCCGTGACCTCCACGACGCCGTCCATCTCCCGGTCGAGGCCCCAGCTGGCGAGCATCGCCGCGTCCAGCACCACGACCGGCGCCACGGTCTCGTCCAGCGAGCGGCGGACCATGGCCAGGAGCGGCGGCTGGACGATGGCGTCGAGCCGCCCCATCGCGGCCCGGTCGGCGAAGACGACGGCGCCGAGCCGGGCTCGGTCCACCGCTCCGTCCGGCGCGATCATCTCCGGGCCGAACGTCGCGGCGATCCGATCCCGCACCGCGGGAATCCGGAGCGCCTCCCAGCCGAGCGCGTCGCCGTCGATGCGGACGGCGCCCCGCTCCTCGAAGCGCCGCGCCACGGTCGATTTTCCCGACGCCATGAGCCCGGTCACTCCGATCCGGAGCATGGATCGACCCTATCGGGCGGCGTCGTGCGCGGTCAAGGTCTTAGGCATGGGCCAGGGCCCACGACGCCCCCACGCCGCGATGGACCACCAGCGGAACGCGGAGCGGCAGCGCGTGCTCCATCGTCTCGACGACGAGGGGCGTCAGCGCCTCGATCTCCTCCTCGTCGGTCTCGAAGAGGAGCTCGTCGTGGACCTGGAGGATGAGGCGCGAGCGGAATCCCTTCTCGGCGAGGAGCGCGTCGATCCGGACCATGGCGACCTTGATCAGGTCGGCGGCCGAGCCCTGGATCGGCGCGTTGATGGCCGCGCGCTCGGCTTCGGCCCGGAGCGCGTCGTGCGGATCGCAGAGATTCGGGAGCGGGCGGCGCCGCTTCAAGATCGTCTCGACGTAGCCCCGCTCGCGCGCCTGCGCCAGCGTCTGCTCCATGAAGGTTGCCACACCGGCGTGGGTTCGCTTGTACTCGTCGATGAACGCCTGCGCGAGCGCCCGCGAGAGCGAGAGCTCGCGCGCGAGCCGCACCGGCCCCATGCCGTACATGATGCCGAAGTTCACGACCTTCGCCTGCGCGCGCTGCGCCGGGGTCACCAGCTCGGGCGCGACCCCGAAGAGCCGCGAGGCGGTCGAGGCGTGCACGTCGCCGTCCTTGCGGAAGGCCTCGGTCAGGGCCGGATCGTGCGTCAGGTGGGCCAGGATCCGGAGCTCGATCTGCGAGTAGTCGAACGAGGCGAGGAGCCCGCCCGGGCCCTCGGCCACGAACGCGCGGCGGATCTCGCGCCCCTCCTCGGTGCGGATCGGAATGTTCTGGAGACTGGGATCGCTCACGGAGAGGCGCCCCGTCGAGGCGATCGTCTGGTGGAACGTGGCGTGCACGCGCCCGGTCTCGGGGTGGACCAGGCGCGGCAGGGAGTCCACGTAGGAGCTCTTGAGCTTCGAGGACTGCCGCCATTCGAGCAGGAGCTTCGGGAGCGGGTGCAGGAGCGCCAGGCGCTCCAGAACCTCGGTGTCGGTCGAGTAGCCCTCGCGCGTGCGCTTTCCCTTCGGCAGTCCGAGCCGCTCGAAGAGCACCTCGGCGACCTGCCGGGGCGAGTTCACGTTGAACGGGACCCCGGCGGTCTCCTCGATGTTGTGCGCCAGGTCGTCCAGCTGCGTCTGGAGCCCCCGCCCCAGCGCCTCGAGCGCCTCGGTATCGACCCGCACGCCGGCGCGCTCCATGCGCGTGAGCACCCCCACGAGCGGCATCTCGACGTCCCGGAAGAGGGGCGTGAGCTCCAGGCTGTCCAGCTCGCGCTGGAGGAGCGGCACCAGGCGCAGCGTCACGTCCGCGTCCTCGCAGCAGTACTCGGCGACGCGATCGACCGATACCGAGGCCATCGTCACCTGCTCGCGCCCCTTGCCGAGGAGCGCTTCGGTCGGGATCTTGGCGATGCCGAGCCGCGCCTTGGCCAGGTGATCCAGCGACTTCGGCTGGTCGGGGTCGACCAGGAACGCCGCGACCATCGTGTCGAAGGCGACGTCGCGCACCGGAACGCCGAAGCGGTCGAGCACGTGCCAGTCGTACTTCGCGTTCTGCGCGGCGCGAACCGCGTCCGGCCGCGCGAAGAAGGGCGCGATCGCCTCGCGCGCCCGGTCGGGATCCAGGTTCCGTCCCGAGGCGTGGCCCAGGGGTAGGTAGAAGGCCCGCCCTTCGGCCGTCGCCAGCGCGATGCCGACGGGGTGCGAGCGGAGCGGGTCGAAGCCCGTCGTCTCGGTGTCGAACGCGACGGGCCCCCGCGCGTCGGCCAGCTCGCGTGCGAGCGCGTCGAGGTCGGCGCCGCCCTCCAGCACGTGGTAGCGGCCGAGCGGCGCCCGGCCCGAGGGCGCGTCGCGCATCGGCGATTCCCCCTCGCCGAGGACGTCGAAGATGGTTCCGACCTGCTGCCCCACGGCCGCGGCCGGGACCGCGCTCTTCGCGGCCTTCCCGCCGCGCTTGGCGGCGGCGCGAGCGGGCGGCGCTTCGGACGAGGGGGCCGGCGGTGTCCCCGGCGCTTCGGAAGTCCCCGGGGGGGCGCCGGCGTCATCGGCGGGCGGTGGCGCGGCGGCCGCGACCTTCGCGATCTCCTCGGGAGGAGGCGCCTCGCTCGCCGGCGCCGGAGCGAGCGGCGCGCCGCCGCGGGAGGCGTACTCCTCGCGATAGCGGCGGGCCAGCACGCGCAGCTCCAGGTCTTCGAGAAGGGCGAGCAGCGGAACGTACTCCACCGGCGCTCGCACCAGCTCGTGCCAGTGGCGCTCGAGGGGCAGATCGGAGCGGATCGTGGCGAGCTTGTAGGAGAGGCGCGCGCGATCCTCGTTCTGCCGCAGCTTCTCGCGGATGGAGGGACGCTCCACCTGGTCGAGCGAGGCGTACAGTGCGTCCAGGCTCCCGAACTTCTGGATGAGCTGCGCGGCGGTCTTCTCCCCCACGCCCGGCACGCCGGGGACGTTGTCCGAAGCGTCGCCCATGAGCGCGAGGAGATCCACGATCTGCCCGGGATCAACGCCGTAGCGCTCCCGCACCCCGGCGCGGTCCACCGTGATCGCTTCGCCGCCCCCGCGCCCGCGCGGTGCCAGGAGCACGATGCGATCGTTCACGAGCTGGAAGAAGTCCTTGTCGGAGGTCAGGATGAGCGTCGTGGCGCCGTCGCGCGCGGCCTCGCAGGCCAGGCTTCCGATGAGGTCGTCGGCCTCCACGCCCTCCTGCTCCACGATCGGCACCCCCAGGAAGCGGATCGCGTCCCGAACGCGCGGGATCTGGCAGGCCAGGTCGTCCGGCATCTTCGGGCGGTGCGCCTTGTACTCGGCGTAGACCCGGTGGCGGAACGTGGGCGCGACCGTGTCGAAGACCACGGCCATGCGGTCCGGCTTCTGCTTGTCCAGGAGCGGAAGGAGCGCCTGGAGCATGCCGAAGGTGACGGTCGTCACCTCGCCGCGGGAATTCTTGAGCGGGTTCCGGAGGAACGCGAAATGGCTGCGGTAGAGGAGCGCCGAGCCGTCGACGAGGAGAAGGCTACGCCCGGCGCGTTCGCCGGTTTCGGTAGAGTCCATGTCGGTCCATGTAGGTCAGCACCGCATCCGGCACCCAGTATCGCACGGAGGCGCCCCGCGCGACGCGCCGCCGGATCGCGGACGAGGAGATCCCGATGCCGGGCATCGGCACGAAGACCACGCGCCGCCGGAGCGCCGCCCGGACGCCGGCGTGCGGCGTTCCCTCCCGGCGCACCACCGCGAGCCTGGCGAGCTCGAGAATGCGGCCGGGCTCGCGCCAGGTGCCGAACTCGCGCAGGCTGTCCTCCCCCATCAGGAAGAAGTAGTCGGCGGGCTCGGCGGCCGCGAGCGCCTCCAGCGTGCGCACGGTGAAGGTCACGCCGGCGCGGGCGGCTTCCACGGTCGAGACCTCGAGGCGCGGATTGGCCCGCGCGGCCAGCCGGAGCATCGCGATCCGGGCTTCGGCCGGCGCGAGGGCGCGGCGGCGCTTGTGCGCGGGGCGGCCTGCGGGCATGAGCAGGAGGCGGTCGAGGCGAAGGTGCTCCAGGGCGGCCTCGGCCAGGATCAGGTGTCCGAAGTGGACGGGATCGAAGGAGCCGCCGAGGATGCCGACGCGAGGCCGCCCGCGGCGCCTCACGGGGCGGCGGAGGAGCCCAGCTCCCGGAGCTCGCCGGCCGCGCGCGACTTGACCTCGTCGGTGGCGGACGGCGGGACCCTCCGCAGCGCCTCGATCGCCTCCTGCTTCCGGCCCAGCTTCACGAGGACGTCCGCCAGGAGCACGGCCGCGTCGCCCGACCAGCGCGACTCGGGATAGTCGTCGATCAGCTCGCGGAGGTAGATGGCGGCGGCCTGCGGCTGCTTGAGCTTGGCGTAGAGGCGGCCGTTCCGGAACCGCTTCTCGGCCAGGCGGTCGCGCAGCGCCTGCGTGCGCTGCTTCGCCTCGGCCGCGTGCGCGTGGTCGGGATAGGCGTCCAGGAACTGCTTGTAGCGGTCGATCGCCCGCTGCGTCTCGGTCTGGTCGAGCGGCGCGGGCCGGGAATCCAGGTCGTCGCATCGCGCCAGGTAGAACAGCGCTTCGGGCTGGAACGGAGACTGCGGGAAGTCGCGCGACAGCCTGTCGAACTGGGTCGAAGCCAGCGCGTAGTCCTTGGACTTGAAGTACGCCAGCCCCAGGTAGTAGAGCGCGTCGTCGGTGCGATCGGTCCCGGGGTACTGCTCGACATAGGCCTTGAGGTCGAGCTGCGCCTGGACCCAGTCGCCGCGGTCGTAGGCGGACTTCCCCGATTCGAAGCTGGCGGTGCCCCCGCTTCGCTCCTGGAGCGCCGCGGCGCCGCAGCCGAACACGGACAGGAGGAGCGCCGCGAAGGGCGCCGCGCGGCGGAGCTGGAAGCGTGCGCGCCGGATCATGAAGGGAGCGGGTCCGCGCCCTCTTCGCGCTCCAGCATCTCGAGGTAGGCGCGCGCCCGGACGTCCCCGTCGCGCTCCATGAGGCAGCGCTCCCACTCCTCGCGGGCGCGGTGGCGCTTGCCCGAGCGGTAGAAGACCAGCCCCAGCGTCGTGCGCGCATCGACGTAGCGCGGGTTCTGGGCGAGCGCGGAGCGGAGCTCGGCCTCGGCGTCGGCGTAGAGCCCCATGCCGCAGTAGACCGTGCCCAGCTTGTTCTTCACGTCCAGGAACTGCGGCGCCAGCTTGAGCGCTTTCCGGTACTCCTGCGTCGCGTCGACGGGCATCCCGAGATCGCGATAGGTGTCCCCCAGCAGCACGTGCGAATCGGCGAGGAAGGTGCGCACGTCGGGCGAGAGGTTCTCGTGATCGGGATCGCGCGGCCGCTCCACCGCGAACTCCTCGAGCGCCTCTTCGTAGCGCCCCAGCTCGTTATAGACGATCGCCAGATTCAGCCGCGCCTCCAGGTATTGGGGATTCAGCTCGAGCGCGCGGCGGAACGCCGCCACCGACCGCTCCCGCTCGCCGCTCATGCCGAGCGCCAGCCCGAGCTGATTGTGCAGATCCGGGAAATCGGGCACCAGCCGGAGCGCCTCTTCGATCTCGCGGATCGCATCGGCGTACTGGCCGCGGTCGAAGTAGTCCCGCCCGAGCACCTGGTGCTGCCTGGCCGCCAGACTCATGCCGACCCTCCCTGCGTTCATGGTGGACCCGCTCCCTCAGTTCCGGTTGGAGTAGAAGAGAACGACCAGACCGGCCACCACCCCGACCACGATCAGGGGCTCCAGGATGCGGGGCCCCGTGCCCTGCGGCAGCGGCGGGTTCCATCCGGTCGAGCCGCCGGTGACGTACGCGAGATCGCGCTTCCGGACGACGTCCTGGAGCGAGGCCGAGGCGCTCTTGGCCCAGACCACCCGCCCCGTGCCCGGATCCTGCATCGTGGCGCTCGCGCGCATGGTGACGAGCCGCTCGTATCCTTTCACCCCGAAGGGGAAGGAACGGATCCGCCGCGTGTAGCTGACCCCGGCGCCATCCAGCCGCGCGTGCAGCTCGAGCGGCGCCGATCCCGAGTCGGAGACCGGGACGCTGGGCGGGGCCATGCCGGGCGGCATCGTCGGGGGCTGCGCGCCGGGCTGCGCCAGCGGCCGCTCCCGCACGCGGACGTCGCTGGTCACGGAGCGGAGGCGCTCCAGGAGTCGCTGCCCCAGGAGGCCCGAGGTGTCCCCCTCCAGCGGAATCAGGACCACCACCGCGCGGTCGGTCGGCTGGCCGCGCATCAGGTCCGCGGCGACCGTGGCGGCCAGGGAGTCCAGCATCATCCCATGGGTCGGAACAAACGCGCGCGC
>DATJEJ010000004.1:0-13404 GCA_035496795.1 Candidatus Omnitrophota bacterium | reverse complement strand
CGCTACCGCCGCTCGGGAAACCTGCACGTGGTCCGTCGCGGCGAGACGCTGTCGCGCATCGCCTCGCGCTACGGCACCAGCACCACCCGGCTCGCGAGCCTGAACGGCATGTCGCGCCACGCGCGAATCCACGCCGGGCAGCGCATCCGCGTCCGCTGACCTTCCCCGCACCGCCATCCACGTCGAGGGTGATTCGCGCCTGAGCTAGGCGCCCGATGCCGCGTGCGCCGGGACGCCGCCCGGCCGCTCCAGCGCTTCTCCCGAGGGAACGTCGCCTCCCGGAAAATCCTCCTCGGTCACGTCCGGGGCGATCCGCGCGTTCCTCCCGATCGCGACCCCCTCGGGAACCCGCGCGTGCTTCCCCACGATCGTGATGCCCGAGGAGAGGTGCTCGGGACAGACGCGGTTGGGCGGCGCGATGTCACCGCGCCCCACCACGGCTCCCTTGCCCACGTGGACGCGCTTGTCGAGGATGGCGCGATCGAGCACGGCGCGCGGCCCGATCCAGGAATCCCCCATCACGATCGAGTCGCGAACGACGGCCCCCTCTTCCACGACGACGCCGGGAAAGAGGATGGAGCGCTCGACCGTGCCGTTGACGATCGTGCCGTGCGTCACGATGGAGGCGCGCACCTGCGCGCGGGGGCCGAGCCGCGCCGGCGGATTCTCGGTGCTCGGCGTGAAGATCGGCCATCGCGGGTCCTCGAGCGGAAACGCGGGCTCGGGCGAGAGCAGGTCGAGGTTGGCCCGGTAATAGGAATCGAGCGTGCCGATGTCCTGCCAGTAGCCCGGCACGGGATAGGCGAGGACCCGGCCGCGCTCGACCAGGGCGGGAAGGATGTCCTTGCCGAAGTCGTGCGCGCTGGTCCGGCCGGCGTCCTTCTCCAGCGCCTCGCGCAGCACGCCGCAGTGGAAGACGTAGACCCCCATCGAGATCTTTCCCGACGGAGGATCCTTCGGTTTCTCGAGAAAGCCGGTGATCCATCCCGCCCCGTCGACGCGCACGACCCCGAAGGCGGAGGCCTGCTCGCGCGGCACCTCGAACGTGGCGACCGTCGCTTCGGCGCCGCGGGCGAGATGCGCCTCGACGAGGGGGCGATAGTCCATGCGGTAGACGTGGTCGCCGGAGAGGACCAGGAGATGCTCCGCCCCGCGCTCCTCGACCTCCGGCCAGTTCTGCCAGACCGCGTCGGCCGTGCCCCGGTACCAGTCGTTCTCGCGCCATCCCTGGAAGGGCTGCAGGAGCTCGACGCCGCCGCGCTTGCGGTCGAGGTCCCACGGCCGGCCCATCGCGATGTGGTCGCGCAGGGAGAGGGGGCGGTACTGGGTCAGGATTCCGACGTCGAAGATCCCGGAGTTCACCGCGTTGGAGAGGGTGAAGTCGATGATCCGGTACTTCCCGCCGAACGGCACCGCGGGCTTCGCGCGCTTCTCCGAGAGGAGGCAGAGGCGGCTCCCCAGCCCTCCCGCGAGGATCATGGCGTAGGTGACGGCGGAGGTCACGCGCGCCTCCCGCCGCGCGCGCGGACCACCGAGCCGGCGCCCAGCTCGCGCGCCGGGAAATCGGACTCGCGCGCGCCGATGTCCACGAGCGTGTTCGCGCCGATGCTCCCGCCGGCCGGGACCTCGGCTCCCTTGCCGATCAGGGCGAGCCCCGCCGCGAGATCCTCGGGGTAGTCCCGGTTCGGCGGCCCTTCGCCGCCGCCCACCAGGGCGCCCTCGCCGATCCGCACCCCCTTGTCCACGATGGCGCGCGTCACGCGCGCCCCCTCGAGCACGCGCGTGTCGTGCATCACGATCGAGTCCTCCACGACGGCCCCCGGGGCCACGTGCACGCCGGGAAACAGGATCGAGCGGCGCACCGTCCCCTCGATACGGCAGCCGTGCGCCATGAGGCTCCCCGCCGGATCGCCGTCCCCCGCCACGATGGCGGGCGCGCGGTCCTCGCTCGGGGTGAAGATGAGCCAGTCGGGGTCGTGGAGGTTCAGGGCCGGATAGGGCGCGAGCAGCTCCATGCTCGCCTCGTAGTAGGCGTCGATCGAGGCGATCTGGCGCCAGTAGCCGTCGAAGGGATGCGCGTAGACCGGCTGCCCCTCGGCCAGCATCGGCTCGACGACGTCCCGCATCAGGTCGGGGCCCACGTCGGGACGATCGAGGCGCGCGCGCAGCTCGCGCGCGCGGAAGAGGAATACGGAGGACGAGACGGGCGCGCCCGCGTCCGCGTCGCGGTCGGGGATGGACGTCACGCGGCCCCCCGGCTCCGACAGCACGGGCCGGCGCCACTCTCCGACTCCGCGCGGCGCCGGGACGGTCACGATCGTGAGCGAAGCGCCCCGCTGCTCGTGCCGATCGAGGATCGGTCCGAAATTGATCTTCGCGACGAGATCGCCGGATATCACGAGGATGTGGCGGGCCTGCGCGTCTTCGATGACGTTGCGGTTCTGCACGAGCGCGTCGGCGGTGCCGCGGTACCAGTTGGTGCCCCGCTGGCGCGCGTAGGCGGGCAGGAGGCGCACGCCGCCGTCGCGGCGGTCGAGATCCCAGGCGCGGCCGATTCCGATGTGGCCGTGGAGGGAGAGCGGCGCGTACTGCGTGAGCACGCCGATGCGGTAGAGCCCCGAGTGGACGCAGTTGGAGAGGGCGAAGTCGATCACGCGGTACTTCCCGCCGTACGGGAGCGCGGAGGCGGTTCGGAGGCGGCCCAGCGCGTGCAGGCGGTCGCTGCGCGCGCCCGCGAGGATCAGGACGAGGATCGGAGGATTCACCACGTCGCGACCTCCGGGGTTCCAGTGCGAGCCCGGGCGTCGTCTCCCGGCGCGGCCGTCAGAAGGAGTAGGAGCCCGAGATCCGGTGGCTCGCGTCGAGGTCGGCGTGATCCAGGTAGGCGTAGTCCAGCCCGAAGCGGCGAATCCGGAGCCCCGCCCCGGCCGAGAAATTCCGCGCCTCGAACCCGGCGCGGAGGGCCACGCGCCGCTCGATCCAGTACTCCACGCCCGGATGGAACTCGAAGGTGATGCCGCCCAGGTGCGCCTGGCTGGAGAGCTGCTCGTCGGAGAAGCCGACCTGCACGTCGAGCGCGGCGGTCACGATGTGGCGCCGCGACGCGAACGTCTTCGTCTTGGCCGCGCCGATCCGCAGCGCCGGCGCGATGAACTCGTTGGTGCCCGTGTTCCAGAGGATGCGCGTCGTCGTCGCGTCGGAGAGACGCGCGCCCGCGGACCATCCGCCGGGGCCCACCCAGAGCGCGCCGCCGTCGAGGCCGAATCCGGTCGAGCGGAGGCTGTCCCCCAGCCACTGCCGGATGACCTTGAAGTTGCCTCCCACGGAGAACCCGCGCTTCAGCTCCCGCGCGTACGAGAGCAGGAAGGCGACGTCGTTGTCGCTGTCGAAGACGAAGCGGCTCTCGTCCACCACGAGACGGTCCTCGGGGTAGTCGAACTTGCCGTTTCCGTTCTGGTCGATGATCTCGAGGCCGCGGGTGTCGGGGATCTGGTCCACCCCCAGCCGGACGAGCGAGAAGCCGAGCGCCTGACGGGCGCGCCCGGGATCGCCGATCGGCATGACGTAGGAGAGGAAGTCGTACTGCACGATGGAGCCGAACTGCTCGGCGTGCATCGCGGTGATCTCGCGGTGCTCGAGCGTGGCGAGCCCGGCGGGATTCCAGTAGGCCGCGGTCCCGTCGTCGGAGAGTCCCATGAAGGCGCTCCCCATCCCGAGGGCGCGCGCGCCGACGCCGATGCGGAGGAACTCCCCGGCATAGCGCGTGGCCCGCGCCGGGGCGGGCGCGCCGAGCCCGGCCGCGAGCAGGAGGAGGGCTGCGGCGAGCGCCGGGCGACGGATCGGGCTTCGAATCATCGGTCCTCGTATCGGGTGCGCTGGAAACTCCCGGGAACCAGGGGCCAGGGGCGTCCGGATGCCTCCGGACCGGGAGGGTCACCGGGTGCTACCCCCCAGCCGACGCCGGGGTTCCCCTTCGGGACGCCGGCACGGCCGCGGAAGCGAAGGATCAGGAGGCCGCCGTCCGGCGCCGCGGGGCGTCCTCGGCCAGCGTGACGCGCCGGATCGCCCTCCAGGCCACGTACTGCTCCAGGAGCTCCCGCTCCTCCTCGGGGACCTCGAGGAAGCAGCAGGCGAGCTCGTAGCGGGGCCGCCGCTTGGCCTGCTCCGCCTCTTCGCAGCGGACGACGATCCCGTCGCACTTCACGATCCGTTCCCGCCGCAGCCGGCGCCCGAACGGCGGGAGCAGGATGGTGAGCGAGACCTTGGTGAGGGGCGACAGGAACGCGCGGCTCTGGAACTGGATGCCGCTCGCGGAAAGATTGATGCTCTCCGTGGTCAGGACCGAGCTCTCGTCTCCGCCCGAGACCTGCATGGCGAGCTTCGCGGCGATGCGCGGCGACTTCCGTCGCTCGCGGGTCGGCTTGGTCATCGGCACTCCTCGCGTGGCGCTTCTCCCACTTCCCCCGGCGCCCCTCGAGGCGCCCCTCCCGCGGGCCCGAAGGCACCGCATCTCACCGGCGCCGCTTCCGGCGCCGCCCCACCGCTTCCATCCGCCCGGACTTCCGCTCGTGCTTGGTCCGGCGCGCTTTCGCCCCCGTCGGGGGCGCGAGCGCGAGCTCCACTTCACGCCGCGCGAGATCGGCGCGGGCCACGACGACGCGCAGCGCGTCCCCCAGCCCGAACCGCCGGCGCGACCGGCGCGAGCGGAACGAGAATCCGTGCTCGGCGAGCGCGAGGCTGGGATCGCCCATCGCACGCTTCGGCAGGAATCCGTCGATGTTCCACTCCGGGAGCGTGACGAACACCCCCGCCGGCGTGAGTCCGGAGACGTACCCTCCGACCTCCTCGCCAATCCGCGCCCGCGCGAAGCGGACCGCCTTCCGGCGGCTCACGGCGCGCTCCGCCTCGTCCGCGGCGATCTCCGCCTCCGACGAGTGCGCCGCCGTCCTGGCGTTGAGCCATCCGGCCGCGAACACCCACGGGTCGGGCGCCGTCTTGCCCTGCGCCGCGTCGGCCAGATAGCGCTTCACGATCCGATGATTCGCGAGATCGGGATAGCGCCGGATCGGCGACGTGAAATGCGCGTAGCCGCGCATGCCCAGCCCGAAATGGCCGACGTCCACGAGGTCGTAGCGCGCCTTCTCGAGCGCGCGAAGCAGGTACAGGTTCACGAGGCGATCCCGCGGCGTCTGTCCGCCGCTCGCCCAGTGACGGAGCTGCTTGGCCTCGGTGACGATGGGCATCGGGCCGGAACGCCCCAGATAGCGCGCGGCCTCGACGAACGAGCGCAGCTTATCATAGCGGGGTCGCTCGTGGACCCGGTAAAGGAACGGGAGATCGCGGGCCGCGGCGCGCCGCCCCACCACCTGGTTGGCGAGCAGCATGAACTCCTCGATGAGCGAGTGCGTCGGCAGATGCTTCCTCTCGCGAAACGCGACCGGCTCTCCCGAAGCGTCGAGCACGGGACGGATCTCCGGCAGATCGAACTCCAGTCCCCCCTCCTCCAGGCGCCGCTTCCGAAGCGCGCGCGCCAGGCGGTCGAGGCCGCGCAGCGCATCGGGAATCCCGTGTCCGGGCTCCCGCAAGAGGCGCCCCGCCTCCTCGTAGGAGAGGGACGCCGCGCTCCGGATCACCCCCTCGACGATGCGCGCGCCCTGCAGCGCGCCGTCCGGAGCGAGCGTGGCGACGACGCTCACGGTGAGGCGGTCGACGCCGTCCCCCAGGCTGCAGAGGCCTCCCGAGAGCGCGTCGGGCAGCATGGGCAGCGTGCGGTCGGCGAGGTACACGCTGAAGCCGCGCTCCTGCGCCTCGCGGTCGAGGGCCGTGCCGGGGCGCACGTAGTGGGTCACGTCCGCGATGTGGATGCCGACGTGGCAGGGGCCGCGCTCCGGGTCGCCGCGCAGCGAAAGAGCGTCGTCGTGGTCCTTGGCATCCTCCGGGTCGATCGTGACCACCAGGTCGTCCCGGAAGTCCTCCCGCCCTCGCGCCGCGCGCGCCACGGAGTGCTCGTCGTGCGCCGAGGCTTCCTCGAGCGCCTCGGGTTCGAACTCCACCCGGAGCCCCTCCTCCAGCGCCACGAGCAGGCTGTCCTCGCGGGGATCGTCCTCCTCGAAGACCGAGACGACGCGGCCGGTGATGGGATCGGGGGGCGACGGATCCAGACGGACCAGGACCCGCCCGCCGCGCGGGACGCTCTTCCGGCCCTGGAGGGTGAGGAAGATCTCGTGCGGGTATTCGGGCCGCTCGGGGTAGAGCACGGTCTCGCGTCCGCGGGGCTCCAGCCGGCCCACGATGCCGTAGGGGGTGCGCTCGAGAACCTCGAGCACCTCGTGCGCGTCCCCCTGCTCGCGGGTCTCCAGATAGCCGGCGCGCACCCGGTCCCCATGGAGCGCCCCGCCCATGGCGAAGGGCGGGATGAAGAGGTCTTCCGGCTCCTCGTCGACGCGCACGAACCCGTAGCCGAAGCGCGTGCGCGCGAGGCGCCCGACGAGCGTGCGGCGCATCAGCGATCCGGTGCGCTCATGACCCTGCCGGCCGAGGGGGCGTCATAGAACCGGCCCGGGCATCGGAGACCGATGCGCGCCGGGCCGGGTACCGATAGTGCGGCGCGGAAGCGGCACCGCGATCCTGAGCGACCTGCGCTCAGCGAAGACGTTTCTTGTGCCGATCGCGGCGAAGACGCTTTTTCCGTTTGTGCGTGGCGATCTTCTTTCGTTTCCGCTTCTTTCCGCTTCCCATCGGTCTCCTTCGGCCGGCGCGGGGTCAGTCCCCGCCCCGAACCATCCCTTTGAGCTCGTTGGACGCCTTGAAGACGGGCACCAGCTTCGCCGGTACCATGACCTCGGCGCCGCTTCGTGGGTTGCGCGCTTTTCGCGCCTTGCGTTCGCGCACCTTGAAGGTGCCGAAACCGCGAATCTCGATATGCTTTCCTTCGCTGAGGGCCCGCGAGATCGCGTTCAGCAGCTGATCGACGATCGTGGCCGTCTCGCTCTTGGAAATCTTCGTACGACCCGAAATCTCGTCGACCAGGTCGGCTTTGGTCATGGGAAATCCTCCCTCGAGGCGCCCGGCCCACTGGCCGGCCAGCGCGTCGCAATCTAGCATCTGCCCTTCGGCGCGTCAATTACCGGAGGCGGTACTCCAGGCGAGGTCCGCGGGAGGAGAGCCCCGTGACCTGGTTCATCTTGTTGTCGAGGAAGTCCCAGAACGAGACGCGGCGGCGCTCCTTGCGGACCACGACCGGCTGGCCGCTGATCCCGGCCATCTGGCCGGCGAGCTGTACGGCGTCGTCCAGGTCCCCCAGCCGGTCCACGAATCCGTATTCCTGCGCCTGGTCGCCGCTGAAGATGCGTCCGTCCGCATACGGCAGGACGTCCTCGCGCGCGAGGCTCCGTCCCTCCACGATCGCGTCCACGAACTGGTCGTAGACGTTGGAGAGGACGCCCTCGAGAAGCTTCCGCTCGTCGTCGGTCATCGGCCGCCACATCGAGCCGATGTCCTTGAACTTGCCGGTCTTGATCGTCTCGAAGCGGATCCCGACCTTCCGGAACAGATCCTCGGTGTTCGGGAAGCTCATGATCACGCCGATGCTGCCGGTCAAGGTCCCGGCGTTCGCCACGATCGAGTCGGCGGCGCAGGCGACGTAGTAGGCGCCGGAGGCCGCCACGCCGCCCATCGACGCGATGACCGGCTTCTTCCCTTCGTCGTGCACCCGCTTCACCGCCTCGTAGATCTCCTGCGAGGCCGCCACGCCGCCGCCCGGGCTGTCCAGCCGCACGACCACGGCGCGCACGCTGGAGTCCCGCTGCATCCGGTCCAGCTGGTCCACGATCGGCTCGGCGTCGTCGATCTCGCCGACGATCTCCACGAGCCCGACACGGCCGGAGAGGGGCGAGAGCGTCATCTTGTCCCCGGTCAGGGCCAGGTTCACCACCATGAACGCGAGGCCGATGATGATGACGGTTCCGGCCAGCAGGAGGGCACAACCGAGGACCCAGCGGTTTCGCGCCACGACGTTCTCCCGGGTGAGCGGCGGATGATAAACCGTGTCACCCTAACAGAAGCGCCGACGCGATTCCAATGCAGGAAGGCGCGCGGCCTGTTCCGCCGCGCGCCTCCTTCGGCCTTTCGGCCTTGGTTATTGCTCCCCGCCTGTGCCGTGCACCCAGTGCCGGTGAAACTGCGTCGTCTCGTCGAGGGGATCAGCTCAGGACCGGGCGATTCTCGCGAGCACGGCAGGGAACATCGGGTTTGTCCGGTTCGTTCCTCCAAGGTTCGCTTCGTTTCCGTTCGCTGCGTCCGACGCTATGGACTAAGGCAATCGGTGTGCCGCGCGGGTTGGATGGGGGTTGAGGGGGGCGCTAGAGGTGGCTCGATTGAGCCATGGGTAAGCTGATGCGCTACTGCGTATTAGGGGGATTGATTGAGGCTTTTTGGTAGGGGGTTCGGAGCGGCTACGAAGTCACCTTCTGAGGGCTGGGCTAGGATCAGGATTTTGGGGTTGGGACCGCAGGACTCCGTGTGAAAAGACCCAGGAGTTCCGCGGGCTGCGGCCCGCGGTACACGTGTGAAAAGATCCAGGGTCGCTACCTAGTCGATCTGCCCCGGTCGGATCAAGCTCGTACCCGTCATCTCGGGGGGCGGTTCGATTCCCAGTAGATGAAGGAGCGTCGGGGCGACGTCGGCGAGGATCCCGTCCCGCAGCGCGTGGCGCGGATCGCCGGCGATGAGCACCGGGACGGGATTCAGGGTGTGCGCGGTATGGGGGCCGCCCGTCTCGGGGTCGATCATCATCTCGGCGTTGCCGTGGTCGGCCGTCACCAGGGCGAATCCCCCCCGCGCGCGGACCGCCTCCAGCACCCGGCCCAGTCCCGTGTCCACGGTCTCCACGGCGCGGATCGCGGCCGGGATGACGCCCGTATGCCCCACCATGTCGGCGTTCGCGTAGTTGAGCACGAAGAAGCCGTAGGTCTCGTCCGAGAGCTTGCGCACCAGGGTATCGGTCACCTCGACGGCGCTCATCTCCGGCTTCAGGTCGTAGGTGGCCACCTTCGGCGAGGGGATCAGGGCGCGGTCCTCCCCCGGAAACGGCTTCTCCTCGCTCCCGTTCAGGAAATAGGTCACGTGGGCGTACTTCTCCGTCTCCGCGATCCGGAGCTGGCGGATTCCGGCGGCGCCCACCACCTCGCCCAGGGTCTTCCGGAGCGGCTCGTCCCGGAAGAGCACCGGATAGGGAAAGGTCTCGTCGTACTCGGTCATGCAGACGTAATGGAGCTGAAGCGAACCTTCGGGCCGCGGGAAGGCGTCGAAGGCGGGATCGCCGAGGGCGCGGGAGATCTGGCGCATGCGGTCCGGGCGGAAGTTGAAGGCGACCACGGCGTCTCCGCGGGCGATGCGCCGCGCCGCCGGATCGCCGACGACCGTGGGAAGCACGAACTCGTCCCCCTCGCCGCGCTCGTACGCGCGCGAGACCGCTTCCTCGGGAGTCGACGTCCGCTCCCCTTGCCCCGCCACGAGCGCGCGGTAGGCCCGTTCGGTCCGGTCCCACCGCTTGTCGCGATCCATGGCGTAGTAGCGCCCGGCCACCGTGGCGATCCCGTGCGGGCCGAGCGAGCGGAGTAGCGCCTCGGTCGACTCGACCGAGGGGAGCGCCGAGCGGGGCGCGGTGTCGCGGCCGTCGAGAAACGCGTGCACGACGATTCGCGGCACGCGGGCTTCGGCGGCGGCGCGGATCATCGCGTGCAGGTGCCGCTCGTGGCTGTGGACGCCGCCCGGCGACAGGAGCCCGATGAAGTGGAGGGAGCGATCCCCCTCGCGGGCATGGGCGAAGGCCCCCTGGAGGACGGGGTTCTTCGCGAGCGATCCGTCCTCCATGGCGCGGTCGATCCGCGTGAGGTCCTGGTAGACGATCCGCCCGGCGCCCAGGTTCAGATGCCCCACCTCGGAATTCCCCATCTGCCCCTTCGGAAGGCCGACGGCTTCGCCGCAGGTGGTGAGGGTGGCGCTGGGGTATTCGGCGAGGAGGCGGTCCATGACCGGGGTGCGCGCCTGACGCACGGCGTTCCCCTCGGTCTTGGGGTTCAGTCCCCAGCCGTCGAGCACGATCAGTCCGGTGAGCGGCCGCTTCGTCGCCATGGCGGTTGAGCCTATCACACCCTCATCCCTCGCCCGCGAAAGCGGGCGAGGAATAGCGCAACCACCAGGCAAACAGCCGAGCCGGCCAAGGCCAGCCACACCGGAGCGACCCAAGGACGAGGCACGAGGAACACGACGTCGAGATCTGCGAGCGTACGCGGAAAACCGGTCAGCCACCGCAGGAACCCGTAGTACGCGATGTCCCAGACGCCGAAGATCCAGAGCCCCCGCGCCAGCGCGATCCTCCCCGGCGGCCTCCCCACGAGCGCCACGGCCGCGATCATCACGAGGGTCGCGACCTCCCGCCACTGCTCCAGCAAGAGCCCCTCGGCGGGGATGGCGTGGAACGGGGGCTGCCACCCCTCGGGAAAATAGAGGCGCTTCAGGGAGACGACGCACGCCGCCTCGACCAGGGCCATCGCGAGCGCGTAGACGGTGATCGCGGTGAAGCCGGCCCGCTTCACCGCGGCGACCCGGCGGCCAGGTCGTCCAGGCTCCCCGGCGCGAGCAGGACCCCGAAGCGCGCCGCCAGCGCCTCGAGGATGCGATCCCGAACGGCCCCCTCCTCCGGCGCCCTTCCCAGCGTCTCGCCGATCGAGCGGGCGTGCTCCCGCACCTGCGCTTCGTCCGCCGCGGCATCGCGGCGGAACCGCGCCGCGTCCCGGTGCCGCGCCGTGAGGGGAACCGAAGCGTGGCTCAGGGCGGCGCCGTGCGTGAAGCGGGAGGCGATCCCCGCCGCCTTGAGGCCCGCCACCCGCACCTCGCCCGCCGCCGCCCGCGCGAAGCAGAGACGCGTACCGGGGGCCGCGGCGGGAAGGCGCTCCTCCCCCGGAGCGACCACGGCCGCGGAAAGCCCCAGCCCGCGCAGGGCGTCGGCCAGGGACTCGGCGACGAGCCGCGCGAAATCGCGGGGGCGCTCGGCCCAGGGCCCCGGGATGCTGGCCGCGACCGCGAAGGTGACCTCCTCGTCGTGGAGCACGGCGTCGCCTCCCGTCGGGCGGCGCACCACGTCGACGCCGGCGGCAGCGATCGCTTCGGGATTCCACCCCTCGGGATAGGGCTCCGCGCGGCCCAGGCTCAGCGTGGGACGCGCCCAGGCGTAGGTCCGGGCGGCGAAGCGGGACGGGCCGAGGGCGGCCCAGCGCAGCATCGATTCGTCCAGGCGCATCTGTTCGAAGCCGGAGAGGACGACGTGCGGGAGGAGGAGCCCGGGCGGGCGCGGCACGGCCGTCCTAGAAGCGGACGACGCCGAGCCAGCTGTCGAGCAGGAACATCACGCGGCCGATGAGGAGCGAGACGCGCGCCATCACCGTGTACCCGTACGAGGCGCCGAAGCTGACCATCAGGAAGTAGATCCCCACTTTCGCGATGCCGCCGATGGCGCCCTTGTGCTCGGTGGAGAAGAAGAAGAAGACCAGCGTGGCGAGCAGCCCCAGCACGAGCAGGACGTTGTTGAACGACGCGTACGCGTTCCCCGCCACCCAGAACGGGAGGATGCTCCCGTTGATCTGCTGCACCAGGTCGCTCTGCGCGAAGCCGGTGATCCGGAGCGCCGGGTAGACGCCGAGGACCATCGCGATCGGCCAGCGCGACAGCCAGTCTCCGCGCGGGAAGAAGCGCGAGAAGAGGAACAGCGACAGGAGGAGCGGCATCACGAGCAGGAGGTGACGGTCGAACGTGAAGGGAACGCCGAAGAGCGGATCGATCAGGTTCGGCTTGATGGTGCCGTAGTAGGTGAGCACGACCCAGTACCCCGCCGAGATCCCCACGAAGAGGTGCTCGCAGAACTTGTAGACGGGGTTGTCCTTGTAGAGGAAGGAGAAGATCCCCAGCGTGAGGAGGGCGGAGATCCAGACGCCCGGCAGCGTGCTCAGGTGCATGCCTAGCGCCTCCGTTCCTTGTCCTCGCCCAGGAACGCCAGGTTCCCGAGGAGGATCATGAAGGCGATGAAGAGGTGCGCGAGCGACTGGGCGTCCATGCCGCGCGTGGCGAGCGCGGGCTTCTGGATCAGGACCTCGTACTCGGCGCCCCCCGCCATTCCCCCGAGCAGGCCCTTCAGCTGCCCCGCCTGGAGATAGGGGTAGTACTCGGGCGCGCTCACCGCGGTGACGCCCGCCACCATCGGCAGGTGGTAGCGCGAGACGACCTGCTGCACCCACTCCTTCGTGCCGGGATACCCCGCGCTGATGTTCACGAGCAGCGGGAAGTTCGCGTAGTTCTGGACCCCGCGCATCACCGGGATCTGGCTCACCGGGATCCCCCGGCTATCCACCGGGAACGTGCGCGGAATGCTGGAGCCCATCTGCGACATGACCAGCTCGTTCCCCGCCTTGTAGCCGAGATTGACGTAGTCGACGCCTTCCTTCTTGCCGTACTCGCCTCCGGCGATGCGCAGCACCTGGTCGGTCAGCGGGGGGCCGCCGGGATAGAGCGCGAGACCCACGATCTTGATGTTCCGGCGCATCAGGTGCCGCGCCGCGGCCAGGTGCATCGGGTAGTTCTCGGCGACGGTGGACGGGTCGTAGTCGCCGGCGAGGAGCACCGTGGAGCCCGCCGGCACCTTCTCGATCGCGTCGGAGAAGCCGCGCGCGCGCGCGCTGGGCTGGACGGGGGCGATGTGGATCCCCACCGCCAGCGGCACGACGACGAGAAGGCCGACCGCGAGGAAGATCCAGCGCCGGTCCAGCGACCGGAGGGCGGTGAGGCCGCTCACGCGCCGCCTCCGCTGCTCGATCCGTAGGCGCGCTCCATGCCCAGGATCAGCCGGATGCCGGTCGCCATGACGCCGATCGCCGCTCCGATCAGGATCCCCCGCTTGGCCGCGTTCTGCGGGACTTCCATCAGCCAGTCGGCCGCGGCCGGGATGAATGGATGGATCGCGTTTCCGATCGGCACGCGGCCGATCATGAGGATGAAGGCCGCGATCGCGAGCAGGAGGGCCTCGAGGGTGCGGATCCGGAACGCCCGGAACGCCGCCGACGCGATGAAGAACGCCAGCAGCGAGAACATCGTCGCCGACATCGCCGAATAGAAGGTGTTGTACATCCAGCTGAAGCCGGAGGTCGGATCGAGGTAGTGCGATCCCTCGGTGAAGCCGACGATCATCATCGCGACCATCCCGAGAAGAAGGACGATCTTGTAGGGCCAGTCGCGCTCCCGCCCCGACACCTGCTTCAGGTTGATCCGGAGGAGATTGGCCACGCCCAGGACGTAGGTGGCGCCGACGATCACGATCACCCACTGCTGGATCTCGTCGTAGAACGTGCGGAT
>DATJEJ010000003.1:0-2035 GCA_035496795.1 Candidatus Omnitrophota bacterium | reverse complement strand
GGACGCGCGCCCTGCTCAAGGTGCAGGACGGCTGCGACGCCTTCTGCTCCTACTGCGTCGTCCCCTACGTGCGCGGGAGGAGCCGGAGTCTGCCCCTCGCCGAGGCGACCGCCCGCGCGCGGCGCCTCCTCGACGCCGGGTTCCACGAGATCGTCCTGACGGGGGCCGACCTGGGCGCCTACGGCCGCGATCTCGGCCGCCGCGGGCACCTCGCCGCCCTGATCGAGGCGATCCTGGCGCTCGGCCCCTCGCACCGGGTGCGGATCTCCTCGATCGAGCCGAACAAGGTGGACCGTTCGCTGGCCGCCCTGGCGGGATCGGAGCCTCGCCTGTGCCGCCATTTCCACCTGCCGCTCCAGAGCGGATCCCCCGCCGTGCTCCGCGCGATGCGCCGCCCCTACGGGCCCGGGGAGTACGCGCGACTGGTGGAGCGGCTCGCCGGCGGCGGCCCCGCGGCCATCGGCGCCGACGTGATCGTGGGCCATCCCGGGGAAGGGGAGGCGGAGTTCGAGGAGACGTACCGTTTCGTCGAGGCGCTCCCGGTCACGCACCTTCACGTGTTCCGCTACTCGCCGCGCCCCGGCACGCTGGCGGCTCTCCAGAGCGACGCGGCGCCCCTCGCGGTGGCGCGCGAGCGGTCGGAGCGGCTCCGGATGCTTGCCCACGCCAAGCGCGATGCCTTTCATCGAAGTCTCATCGGCTCCCTTCGCCCCGCCATCGTCGAAGGTGCGCGCCCGTCGGTCGAGCGCTGCATCGCGATGACCGACGTCTACGCGCCGGTCCGGCTCGAACAGCGGCCTTTCGCGGGAGGCATCGTTCCCGTGCGCGTGGATGCGCTTCGAGACGGGGCGCTGCTGGGTTCCGCGCCCGGTTGACCCGGGGCCCGGTACACCTCTATTCTGGCGCGGATCGGCGCGGCGTTCGCCCGCGCCCATCTCCCCCCAAGGAGGCCGTGCCATGTGGTTTCTCCGGAACGTCCTTTGGCTCGCCGTCATGATCCTCGTCGTGGGCTTCGCGATCCTGAACATGCGCGAGAGCGTGACGGCGATCAACCTGCCCGGGCACGTCTACCGCTCCATTCCCGTGAACGTCGCGGTGTTCGCCGCGTTCACCACGGGAATGTTCCTCGCGTTCCTGCTGGTGCTCTTCCAGGTCCTGAAGGCCCGCTCCGAGGTCGCCGCGGTGGAGCGGCAGAAGCAGGAGCTGGAGCGGGAGCTGGCGGAGCTCCGGAATCTTCCGCTCGAGGGGCTCGCGCTGGGGTCCAAGGCCGGCGGGGGACGCTGATGCCCGAGGGGCGCGGAGGGCGCTGATGGCGCCGCTGTTCACGTGGGTGGCGGTGGTGGGGGCGCTGGCGGCGGTGGGGTACGCGGCGTGGCTCTTCTCCCGCGACGCGAACACCGGCCCGCCCCGTCCGGAGACGCCGTACCAGCGCGGCGTGCACGCGCTGCTCGCCGGGGACAAGGACGCCGCGCTCGAGGCCTTCGCCGACACCGTCCAGGAAGACAGCGGGAATATCGACGCCTACATCCATCTCGGCAATCTCCTTCGCGAGCGCGGCGAGCCCGCCCGCGCCCTCGACCTGCACCGCAAGCTCACCGCGCGCGCGGCGCGCACGCCCTCCCAGGACAAGGCGATCCGCGAAGCGCTGGTGCTCGACTGGATCGCCGTGGGGCGCCCGAAGGAGGCGATCGCGGAGGCCTCGGAGCTGCGCGAGCGCGAGCGGAAGAACGGCAGCGGCCTCCCGCTCCTGCTCCAGGCCTACGAGGCGGGGGGCGAATGGGACCGCGCCTACGACGTGCGCGTCGAGATGGCGAAGGCGCGGGGCGAAAAGGAGACCGCGGCGCTCGCGCGCTACCGGGCCGCGATCGGCGAGGTCTACCTCCGGAACGAGCATCTCGAGGAGGCGGCGAAGCACTTCAAGGCGGCGCTCAAGCTGGAGCGCGATCTCCCGGTGGCGCTGCTCCGGATGGGGGACATCTACTATGAGACGAACCATCCGGACCGCGCCATGGCGCTCTGGGAGGGACTCGCGGCC
>DATJEJ010000002.1:0-2757 GCA_035496795.1 Candidatus Omnitrophota bacterium | reverse complement strand
CTACGCGACCGACCAGGGGGAGGGGACCGACGTCTCGCGGCTCATCTTCGGCAAGCTCCGCCTGGCCACCTTCGACGTGGCGACGCGCCAGGTCACCGTGCTCCCGCGGCAGAGCGGGTCCAACTTCTCGCCGCAGTGGCTGCCCGACGGCAAGTCGCTCCTCTTCGTTTCCGACCGCGCGGGGATTCCGAACATCTATCGGTTCGATCTCGCGACGGGCGATTCGTTCCGCCTCTCGAACCTGCTCACCGGGGTCTCGGGCGTCGTGGCGGACGCGCCCTGCATCTCCCTCTCGGCCGACGGCAAGCGGCTCCTCTTCACCTCGTTCACGCGCGGCGGATGGGACATCTATTCGGTGCGGGACGTGCGCAAGTTCCTGGCTCCCGCGACCGGCGTGATCGCCGAGCCGTCGATGCCGTTGGCCCCGCTCGGCACGCGGGTCGAAGCCGCGGCGGGGATCACCGAACCGTCGAGCTCCGATCCTGACGGCGATTCCGATCCCGCGGCCACGCCGGCGGCGTCCTCCGCGCCGGCCGACTCGGCGTCCGCCCGCATGGCCGCTTCGCGCATGCCGCCGCCGCAGGGGCCGGCTCCCGGTCTCCGCGACACGGTGACGACGGGCGCCACCCGGACGGCCGTGGCGCTTCGCGACACCTCCACCGTCGTCGATACGACCCTCGCCATGTACGTGCAGCAGGTCTATCGCGAGCCCCTGACCGACAGCACGACGTTCCTTCGCCTGCCGTACAAGGCCCGGTTCTCGCGCGACTACATCTCGGGCGGGGCGCTCTTCGCCTCGAACGTCGGCTTCGCGGGGTCGAGCGTCATTTCCTTCAGCGACGTGCTCGGGAATCACAACGTCCTGGCCGTGCTGAACCTGTACGGGGACGTGACGCAGTCCGACATCTACCTGGCGTACACCAACCTCGCGAAGCGCACGAACTACGGCTTTGCGGTCTTCCAGTACCGGAACGACCTGCTGCTCCTTTCGGCGCCGTCCAGCGACGACGTGGAGAGCCAGATCTATCGCGGGGGCGCGGTCTTCTTCTCGCGGCCGTTCAGCCGGTTCCGGCGGATCGAGTACGGGGTCGAGGCGGCGGTGCTGAACGAGCGGGTGCTCCGCTTCAACTACGACCTGGGGCAGATCTCCACGCTGGCGAACAACGGGGACTTCTTCTACGTCGCGCCGAACATCGGGCTGGTGGCGGACAACGCGCTCTACGGCACCACCGGGCCGATCAATGGAGGGCGCTCCCGCTACACCGTGGAAACCGCGCTCGGCGACGTGCACTACACCACCGGACTCATGGACTGGCGGCGCTACACCAACATCCACCAGAACTTCTCGATCGCCCAGCGCTTCATCGGCGGCGCCTCGTTCGGGCGCGACCCGCAGCTCTTCCGCTTCGGCGGGGCGTTCACCTATCGCGGCATGGACTACGGCGACCTGATCGGCACGCGCGTGCTCCTGGGGAATCTCGAGTTCCGCTTCCCGCTGATCGAGCAGCTACGCCTGGGGTGGCCGCTCGCGATCAACCTGGGCGGCATCAACGGCGTCCTCTTCACCGACGCCGCGACCACCTGGGAGGACGGGCACCAGCCGGTCTTCTTCTCGAACGTGAACGGGCTCCGCACCAAGGACCTGCACCTGGCGTTCGGGTTCGGGGCGCGCGTCAACCTGGGCTACTTCATCCTCCGCTACGACTACGCGCGGGAGCACAAGCTGGACGGCGGGATCGGCAAGCCCCGGCACTTCGTGACGTTCGGCGCCGAGTTCTAGCCCCGCGCCGTGGGGCACGCATGGGACGTCGCGCTCTTCCGCGCGGTCCATCTCGGGTGGCACCAGGCCTGGCTCGACCCGATCATGCGCGCCCTTTCCAGCCCGGGCGTCTTCAAGATCCCGCTGCTCGTCCTGCTGGGCGCGGCGTTCCTGCTGCGCGGCCGCCGCGGAAGGCTGGGGATCCTGATCCTGGCGCTCGCGATCGCCTGCTCCGACCAGCTCTCCTCCAAGGTGCTGAAGCCGATCGTCGGACGCACGCGCCCCTCGGTGGAGCTCGCCGACGCCAGGCCGCTCTTCGGCGTGCGCCACAGCCGCTCCTTCCCGTCGTCGCATGCCGTGAACTTCTTCACCGCGGCGCCGATCGTCGGGTACGTCTTTCCGGAGGCCCGGGTCGCGGCGTACGTGGTGGCGGGGGCGGTCGCCTTCTCGCGGGTCTACGTGGGGGACCACTGGCCGTCGGACGTCCTGGCCGGCGCGGCCCTCGGTCTCCTGCTCGGGTTCCTCTGGCGGAAAGCGCTGAAGAGGCTGGAGCGGACCCTCAGCGTGCGGGCGGAGCCAGCCGGAGCAGCATCCAATGGCGCCCCGTCGCTCCCCGGTCCCGGCGATGGGAGTAGAACCGCTCCGGCAGGCACGCGGTACACTCCGGGGCGATCGCGATCCGGGCGCGAGGCACGCCCGCCCCGGTCAAGGACGCGGCGATCGCTCCCGGCAGATCGAGGGCGAAGCCGCCGCTCGCATGGGGTTGAATGAGGAACGCCGGGAAGCGCCCGGCCGTCTCGGGACCCACGGGGTAGCAGCAGACATGGATGCACGGGCCGATCACGACGTGAAGCGTTTCCAGGGGGGAGCCGCTCCGCTCCAGCGCGAGCGCCGCGCGCACGGCGATGCCGTCGAGCGTGCCGCGCCAGCCGGAGTGGACCAGCGCCCCGCGCGTCCCGTCCTCCGCGACCAGGGCGACCGCCGCGCAGTCGGCCACG
>DATJEJ010000001.1:0-2734 GCA_035496795.1 Candidatus Omnitrophota bacterium | reverse complement strand
CACCGATCGCGCGACGCTCGTGAACGTGCTCCTCTGGTGTCTGGTCGTGCTCCTGATCCTCGCCTGGCCGGCGGCCTGACGTGGCCGAACGGCTTCGCGTGCGATGCCCCGCGAAGATCAACCTGGGCCTCTGGATCCTGGGCCGGCGCCCCGACGGCTATCACGAGGTGGACACGTTCCTCCAGGCGATCTCGCTCGAGGACGAGATCACGATCGAGCGCGGCTCCGCGGGGCTCTCGCTGGAGACGGCCGGGATCCCCATTCGCGGTCCCGGTCCCAATCTCATCGAGCGCGCATGGTCGCTGCTCGAAGAGACGGGCGCCCTCCCGCCGGGAGCCGGCGTGCGCGCTCGTCTCGTGAAGCGGATTCCGCCGGGCTCGGGGCTCGGCGGGGGGAGCAGCGATGCGGCCGGATTTCTCGCGGGCGCCGACCGGCTTCTCGGGCTGAACCTCGGCCAGGAAGCCCTGACGGCGCTGGCCGGAAGACTGGGTTCGGATGTCCCGTTCTTCCTTCGCGGCGGCCTTGCGCGCGCCACGGGCCGCGGGGAACGGGTGAGACATCTATGTCCCATCGCGCCGTTCTGGGTGGTGCTGGCGACTCCAGCTACCGCGATTTCAACGACTTGGGCCTACGGGCAGATCAGAAATGGGTTGACACCGAATGGGGAGGGGGCTAGAGTCCTCGCGTCGGCGATCACACGGCGGGATCTTCATGGGGTGGCGAACGCAATGACGAACGCGTTCGAGGGCGTGATCCTGCCACATCTCCCCGGGATCGCCGAATTGAAGCGCGCACTCGTCTCCTCAGGGGCGATCGGCGCGCTCCTATCCGGCAGTGGCTCGACGGTTTTCGGCGTGTCCCAATCGCTATCCGAGGCGCAGGCGGTTCTGAATGCGGTCGGCAACCGCGGCGCCGAATTCCGTATCGCTCGGAGCATCGAACATGGCGCCGTGGTTTCCCGAGCTGGCTGACCGCACCGTCCACGTTGGGGGCGCAGGGTGTATCACCGGGACCGGGGGGGATGGTCCCAGGGCCTTCGAAGGATCGAGGTCCCGAACTCGAGGTGGGTGAGACGGATGGGTCTCGAGATCACAGAAGTACGGATCGCACTCAGGGACGATGACAAGCTGAAGGCTTTCGCGAGCATGACGTTCAACGACGCCTTCGTGATCCGGGGTCTCAAGATCATCGAGGGCACGAACGGGATGTTCGTGGCCAAGCCGAGCCGCAAGAAGCCGGACGGAACGTTCCAGGACATCGCGCACCCGATCAACAACGAGTCGCGCGAGAAGATCGAAGCCCGCATCCTCGACGAGTACGAGAAGGAGCGGGCGAAGCAGTTGATCGAAAGCTCGCAAGCCAGCTGACATAGGGCAGGCGAGCGGCGGGCGCCGGCAGCACCGGTCGCCGGCGGCCCTGCGGCGGATGGGGCGTCGGCAAGTGGTAAGCCAGGAGACTTTGGATCTCCCATTCGGAGGTTCGAATCCTCCCGCCCCAACCACCGTTTTCGGTATCATCGAAGCCGTACCCTAGAGAAGTCGGCAGGGGCGGGGCGAAGCGGCTCCGCCGGGTAGACCCAAGGTTCGAAACTGACCTCGGTCACAGGGCCCCGGAGGCCCGGCAGTGGGGTGCCTCCGGTCCATCGAGCGCCGCGCGGCGTCTCGGGCCCGATTGACGATGGCGTCAATCGGGCTTTGGGTCTTTTTTCATTGGGGTCGTTTCGTTGCGGTCCGGAGGAGGGGAGTCCGATGACGGTCAAGCTGGCCACCGATCGCCGCGCCGTGCCCATGTCCAAGCCGCTCTCCGAGACGCACGACGCGCGCCACGTGGAGCGGGGCCTCCGTCTCTTCTCGGGGAACGCGAACCGTCCCCTCGCCGAAGCGATCTGCGCTCATCTCGGGATCGACCTCGGCGACGCGACGGTGGAGCAGTTCGCCGACGGGGAGACGCTCGTCAAGATCAACGAGAACATCCGCGGCTCGGACATCTTCGTGTTCCAGCCGACGTTCCCGCCGGCGTCCAATCTCATGGAGCTGCTGATCATGGTGGACGCGGTGCGGCGCGCCTCGGCGCGGCGCGTGACGGCGGTGATCCCGTATTACGGATTCCAGCGGCAGGATCGAAAGGATCAGCCGCGGGTCCCGATCACCGCGAAGCTGGTCGCGAATCTCATCACGACGGCGGGGGCCGACCGCGTGATGACGATGGATCTGCACTCGGCCCAGATCCAGGGGTTCTTCGACATTCCGTTCGATCACCTCTACGCCGCGCCGGTGCTGGTGGACTACTTCCTTCGCCGGCAGATCCCGAACGTCGTCGTCGTGGCGCCGGACATCGGGAGCGTCAAGATGGCGCGGGCGTACGCCAAGCGCCTCTCGGCCAGCCTCGCGATCGTGGACAAGCGGCGGCCCCGTCCGGACGCGGTGGAGATGATGAACGTGATCGGCGAGGTCGAGGGGAAGAACGTCGTGATCTTCGACGACATCGTGAGCACGGGCTCCACCCTGGTCGAGGCGGCGAAGGCGCTCAAGGACGCGGGCGCCCGGGACATCTACGCGGCGGCGACGCACGGCGTGCTGTGCGGCGAGGCCGCGGACCTGATCGCGCACTCCTCCGTGAAGGAGCTGGTGGTCACGGACAGCATCCCGCACGCCCCCGGCTCGCTCCCCAAGGAGATCCGGGTGCTCTCGGTCGCGCCGCTGCTGGCGGAGGCGATCCGCCGCATCCACGACGA